>NZ_AXCB01000069.1:0-261 GCF_000475375.1 Marinobacter sp. EVN1 | reverse complement strand
ACTCACCTCCAATACGACCGGGCGAGCGGCGAGGTCGTGGTCAATGCTCGTGCGGGGGACAAGCAGGCCAAGATTCGGCTGGCGGGTATGCTCACCTGTGTGGAGTGGTTGCCGGCGTCGTAGACCGGAATCAAAAGGGGCATGGGTTACATGGATGTGAGCAATGACATCAGGGTAGAAGACGCCGACGGCGTCATGCTCAAGCTCTGCCTGAACGTGGAAATTTACTTCCGTAATGCTTGGCGTACGGATGTCCGGGAG
>NZ_AXCB01000068.1:0-311 GCF_000475375.1 Marinobacter sp. EVN1 | reverse complement strand
ACTTATTCAGAGCCTCCCTAACAATGCGATTGCGCTGGTTTCAGTTCTGCCTCCGGATGAATAGGCAGGCTAAAGTGCAAGATTATCTGGCGACTGAAGGAGAAGTAGAACGGCTTTCTGGTTCGCCGGAACAAAGAATGGAACTCGCACATTGGTTAAGCCAATTTGGTTTTGAGCAAAGATCTTTGAAGCTAGCTTACTCGGTATGTCTTTATAATTCTGGTTTACCGGAAGTTCACTTACGATATGTAGGGTTACTTCTTTCACCAGACAGGGCTGATTCCATTCCATTAGGGAAGGTCTGAATAACT
>NZ_AXCB01000067.1:0-1156 GCF_000475375.1 Marinobacter sp. EVN1 | reverse complement strand
GGAAGGTCTGAATAACTGCTGATATTTGCCCATCTTGGGTTTAAACGGCAAAAAATCGAAGATTCAGACACTATTTTCCCTTTATTTGTGTGTTTTTTGCCCGTTTCCCGCCATTTTGGCGGAAAACAGGCGCACTGGCCCTACGCCAGCATGTATTTTTCACCGATCAGCAGGTTGCTAAACGCGGCCAGCAAATGCAACCGGTTGCTGTTCTTGGCAAGGCCGCGATAGCGGACCTTGCCATAACCAAAGACCCGCTTGATGTACCGGAAGGGATGCTCGACCTTGGCACGAACACTGGCTTTGATCTTCTCTGCTTTCAGTTTGTCGGCATCCAGCGTCTTCCGGGTGCCAGGCCGTTTGGCAATGAACCAGGAGACGTTTTTGCGGTGCTTATGCTCATCCCGCTTCTGAATGCCAAGGTAACCGGCGTCGCCGAAGACTCGTTGCTCTTCACCATGCAGCAGCTTGTCGGTGGGCACGATGTCGTGAACATTGGCAGCGGTGGTATCAATGCTATGAATCAGACCGAACGTGTCGTCGACACCAATGTGCATTTTCATGCCGAAGTGCCATTCGTTGCCCTTTCTGGTCTGGTGCATCTCCGGATCACGCTTGCCAGTTTGGTTCTTGGTGGAGCTGGGAGCAGAGATGATGGTGGCATCTACGATGCTTCCTTCACGCAACATCAAGCCGTTTTTCTCCAGGTGTTTGTTCACCTCTTTAAACAGCGCCTTGCCAAGACCGTGCTGCTCCAGGAAATGCCGGAAGTTGAGAATCGTCGTCTCATCTGGCAAACGGTCCAGCTTCAGACCCGCGAAGTGCCGCATGGATTCGATCTCGTACAGCGCGTCTTCCATGGCCGGATCGCTCAAGTTATAGAACAACTGCATGCAGTGAACCCGCAGCATGGCAGGCAGCGGATAAGGGGGCCGTCCGTTCCGGCCCTTCGGGTAATAACGGGCTACCTTCTTCTCCAACTGCTTCCACGGAATCAGCTTGTCCATCCGTTCCAGAAAGATCTCGCGACGGGTCTTGCGCTTCTTGGTCTGGTATTCGGCTTCGGAGAAGGTGATCTGATCCATGCTGGCAACGATCCTATGCGATTGACGATGGCCGTATTATCGCTGATTTTGGAGACTTATTCAGAGCCTCC
>NZ_AXCB01000066.1:0-875 GCF_000475375.1 Marinobacter sp. EVN1 | reverse complement strand
GCGTTAGGTGTAAGGGAATATGAGGGATCTCAACGACTTGATGATGGATCTCGATCGGATTGCTGATATCGCATACGAGCTTTCTCAGCACTTCGGTGGTATGGATACTCCATGCAGAAAGAAAAAGACCTCAACGTATTATCTCGCGAAGATCGTGCCGGAGTGCTTGTCTTTGTTAAGGATTTTGCCAGGTTCGAGATTTACCGATCCGGGAGATCTTTTTGACTTTCCCTCTTTTTGTTCTATTTCGCGAAATTTGATTGAAGCTGCAAATCTTCATTGGTACTACTGCGTCGATCAGACAGATCGTAACCTATCGGAATTCCGTTTCCATCTTTATGATTTTCATGACTTTCGAGCAAGGTTAAGAATTGGTCGATTTCTTGGTGCCGAGGAGGGAGAGCTAGAACTACTCATTCAAGAATCTGATCAGATAAAAGCTATCATCAAAGACAGCATCTTTTTTTCGGCACTTCTGCCTGAAGTCCAAAGACAAATTCTTAAAGGCCGTAGGTGCGCGGAATTCAATCAGACAGAAATCGTTGAAAAGCGAGGGATGGACGTCGAATTCTTTAATGGAATCTATAAGCTGTTATCCACCAATACTCACTCGACCCCTTCAGCTATTAGCGCTGTTGTCCACTCCAAACTGAAAGGAACTGGCCTGCAAAACGCTTTTTCATGCTTAGTACTATCCTACGTTACTTCTTTTGTAGCCGAATTGGTCAGAGCCACTGGGAGCATGTGGAAAATGCAGTTCGATAACATGGAGTCGAAGAAAATAGTTTTTAGCTATGCAGGCGCATTGCGGTGATCACACCTAACAATTCGCGTCACGCGGACGCACTAACGTGCGCCGGTGCGCTCTGGCGTTA
>NZ_AXCB01000065.1:0-225 GCF_000475375.1 Marinobacter sp. EVN1 | reverse complement strand
TAGGTGGAAACCGAAGCCCGGCAAAATAAATTGAAAATGGGCGTTGACAGTTTTCCTGAGGGCTGTAGAATGCGCACCACTTCTGAGGGACACGGCAGACAACGCCGGTTCACGAGGGATGCAACTACTTGAAAGTGTTCGAAAATTTGCTTCAAAAATTCTTCGAAAAAAGTGGTTGACAGGGCAGCGGAACGATGTAGAATACGCGGCCTTGATTGAGCAACA
>NZ_AXCB01000064.1:0-324 GCF_000475375.1 Marinobacter sp. EVN1 | reverse complement strand
GGGCCGCGTGGACGGTCAGACCGTGTTCCACACTCAGGAATACCGCGAGTGGCTGTCCCGTTTTGACGGCGAACCGGAGGTGAGCCATGACTGACACCCTGGCGATGGATCTGATGCCAGCGCAGTGGTTTCCAGACATTGAGTTGACTCGGCTTGCCGTAGGCGAGCGCAGCATTGACATCGTTGGTGCCGGCGAGTGGGCCTTGCAGGGAGATCTGGTGCTGTTTGAGGGTAAAGGTACCCTGCGTCTTTCGTTGACGGAAGCTCCAAGAGTTGAAATCTGGAATGGCGAAACCTGGCAGTTGCTCCCCGAGGATTTTCTGG
>NZ_AXCB01000063.1:0-335 GCF_000475375.1 Marinobacter sp. EVN1 | reverse complement strand
GGGCCGCGTGGACGGTCAGACTGTGTTCCATACTCAGGAATTCCGCGAATGGCTTTCCCGCTTCGATGGAGAACCGGAGGTGAGTCATGACTGACACCCTGGCAATGGATCTGATGCCAGCACAGTGGTTTCCAGACATAGAACTGTCCGAGCTTGCCGTAGGCGAGAGCAGCATTGACATCGTTGGTGCCGGCGAGTGGGCCTTGCAGGGAGATCTGGTGCTGTTTGAGGGCAAAGGCACCCTGCGTCTTTCGTTGAGGGAGGCTCCAAGGGTGGAAATCTGGAATGGCGAAACCTGGCAGGTGCTCCCCGAAGATTTTCTGGAGCATGCGACG
>NZ_AXCB01000062.1:0-1277 GCF_000475375.1 Marinobacter sp. EVN1 | reverse complement strand
CTGGTGACAAACAGCGCTGGCAGGATAGCGAAGTACTTGGCGACGTCGTTGGCCAGGGAAAAGGTGGTCAACGAACCCCGGGTAATCAGCAGTTGTTTGCCAATCTCTACCACCTGCAGCAGTTTGCCGGGGTCGGAATCCAGATCCACCATGTTGCCGGCTTCCCGCGCGGCCTGGGTGCCCGAGTTCATGGCCAAACCAAGGTCGGCCTGGGCCAAGGCAGGAGCATCGTTGGTGCCATCCCCCATCATGGCCACCATGCGGCCTTCCGCCTGCTCCTTGCGAATGATGTCGAGCTTCTGTTCCGGTGTGGCTTCGGCGATGAAATCATCCACACCCGCCTCGGCGGCAATCGCCGCAGCAGTTATCGGGTTGTCACCGGTAATCATCACCGTCTTCACACCCATGTCCCGAAGCTTGGCGAAACGTTCCTTGATGCCGGACTTGATGACATCCGACAGGGCGATCACACCCAGTACCCGATTACCCTCGGCGACCACCAGCGGTGTAGCGCCGTTCTTGGCAACCCGGTCAACCAGAGTGTCTGTTTCCTGCGGATAGTTGCCGCCGTTTTCCGTAACGAATTTGCGAATGGCATCCGTTGCGCCCTTGCGCAGAATCCGCCCATCCGGCAGGTCCACCCCGGACATACGGGTGTTGGCAGAGAACTCAATGAATTCTGTGCCATCGGCTGCCTCGGCGTCCGAGCCCTTATCCCGAGCCAGAGCGACAACGGATTTGCCCTCGGGGGTGGGATCTGCCAGGGAAGTGAGCAGTGCGGCGTCCCTCAAGGTGCCCGGCGCCACGCCCCGAACCGGTTCAAAGCCCGTTGCTCTGCGATCACCCAGGGTGATGGTGCCGGTTTTATCCAGCAACAGGGTGTCGATAGAGCCGGCCACTTCCACCGCCTTACCAGACTTTGCAATGACGTTGGCACGCATGGCACGGTCCATACCGGCGATGCCGATAGCCGGCAACAGGCCCCCGATGGTCGTCGGGATCAGGCACACTAACAGGGCCACCAGAACCGAGTAGGATGGGGTAGCGCCCACAAACCCGCCAAACGGCACCAGGGTAACGACCACAATCAGGAAGACCAGCGTCATGGCGGCCAGGAGCACGGACAACGCCAGTTCATTCGGTGTCTTCTGGCGTTGCGCGCCTTCAACGAGGGCGATCATGCGGTCCAGCAGGGAGTTGCCCGGATCGACGGTGACTTCGATCACGATCTCATCGGACAACACTTTGGTGCCCGCGCTGACACCGCTGTTGTCGGT
>NZ_AXCB01000061.1:0-306 GCF_000475375.1 Marinobacter sp. EVN1 | reverse complement strand
GGTTTGATGAAGCATGGTTGGTGGATGAACCGCCAAAAACTTAACCAGGTGGTCAACGGGACGCCAACTGCGCTCCGCTCCGCTAGCGCCCATTACCACTCGCGTTAAGGTTCTATGAAACTCATCCTCGGAGCTTTTCTCATAGCCGTTTTAATCGGTGCATTTTCTGGTCCAGAGGTCCAAGAAACTGGCTCAGTGGTGGATTTGAGCTACGCCTCTCAACATATCGGCATTTTGATCCTTCTAACTGCCGCAGCAATGTTTTTGGTTATCGTGTTTCAGGTGCTTAGGGAAGGTCTGAATAAC
>NZ_AXCB01000060.1:0-1280 GCF_000475375.1 Marinobacter sp. EVN1 | reverse complement strand
TACGAAACACTTAACGCCTGCAGCATGCGCGCCCATGAAATGGAGCCGAAGGCGCAATGTAATGGGCGTCGCCGTGCCTGCATTGGTTATGTTTTTGAATACGGCTTGCCACCGTCCACCGTAGGCCAACCATATACTTTGACATGATTTATAAGCCTGCCTTTTTCCGACTGCTGTTCGGATGACAACTCGTTGCCACCCCACTCGTTGGTGAAATAGTGCTCATGGGGAAAATCCCCAGCTTTCGCTTTTCCAGCAATCTCGAGAAGCTGCTTTGCAAAATACTCAAGGCCCGCTGGATCTCCATGAACAAAGACCTGCTCACCTTCCTCGTCAGTTTCGAATGTCAGTAGGTAATCGTCCATACTTCCTCAGAAAACATAACGCCGGCCATAAACGGCGCCCTGACAAGGGCGTCCGGCGACCGTAGGGAGCGAATTTGATGGCTTTGTTAGCTGCAAACAACCGAACCAGTATGAAACCCGATCTTTGGCAACCAACATGACAGCCTGCTCCGTTGCTTTATGCACAGGCCTTGGCCGATGCACCTTGATTAAAACCACCGTCAACGATGTGGTGAATGAACCTGAACTTCAGGGTAGCAGGTAAGCAAGGAACCAGGTTTCGCCGGACAGCCCCGCGCGGCAAACACCCAGTTCATTACCAACACCGTTGACCGTTTCAGCTGCCAACCTGATGGCGGATTCGGACGGCCTTGGCTAACCACCCACTCTGCCGGTATTGCTACCCGTTTTCGGCCAAGGCCACGGGCACCGAGCCACCCAAAAGGAACAACGCACTACACAGCTAACGCTGAGGTAACCGGCGCCGGAGCGATAGCGTAGGGAACCAAAAGCGGCACGCTTTTGGCGTCCGGTTGACCGCCTTGTTAATGGCCGTTCACCACCGTGGTTGCGCCTGACACCCAAGGCCGCATGCCCTTTCCCGGACAGCTTGCACCAACTCGACGGATGGCGAAAGGAACCAGAACACAAAAGCTTCCGGCCCGATGACCGCTTGAGGCGGACGGCCCCACGACTGGGGCACACCAATAATACCAATGCCGATGACCGTTTTGGCAACCAAACCGGACGGCGAAGTTTCCGGCCTTGGCGATCACCAGAGTGAGCGGGCTTTGCAGCCAACCTGATGCCAAGGCCTTTGCACAGTACCAGCCAAAAACTCACAAATGCCTGGCCATTAACGCTGAGGTAACCGGCGCCGGAGCGATAGCGTAGGGAACCAAAAGCGCCACGCTTTTGGCGTCCGGTTGACCGCCT
>NZ_AXCB01000059.1:0-7447 GCF_000475375.1 Marinobacter sp. EVN1 | reverse complement strand
TTTTTTGCCGTTTAAACCCAAGATGGGCAAATATCAGCAGTTATTCAGACCTTCCTTAGTTGCTCCGCTAAACACAGAATTCGAATGTTCGCTTGTAAACAAAAGCGAACATTCGAGTCAGGGCT
Organism: Marinobacter sp. EVN1; assembly: GCF_000475375.1. NCBI lineage: Bacteria > Pseudomonadati > Pseudomonadota > Gammaproteobacteria > Pseudomonadales > Marinobacteraceae > Marinobacter > Marinobacter sp. EVN1. The sequence goes on along the minus strand of NZ_AXCB01000059.1, from coordinate 7,322 downwards.
TTCCGCCAGAGCCTCCAAACTAATCACAGCGCTTTCATCCAATAGATTGACGGAGCAAATTGCAGGCGTTGAATGATTACATAGCAGAGATGGCTATGCTCGGCTAAGCTATTGTTTTATCAATCCACGTGCAGCGTGATTGATGGTTCAAAGTCAGTAATAATGACGCAGTCAAATTTCTGCACTGATGAAGCGCACTGCCTAGTCGCTTTAAACACAGGTATTTATGGACGCGAGCTTGATAATTTCAGGCCTAGCCCTTGTGGCTTCGGCTTATAGCATTTATGAGACTCGCCGAAATAACAGGCTAGGACAGTCTCCCGTGATCGTGATCGTTGGGCATGAAAATGAGGGTCCAACTGGATACTCTTTTTCGATAACGAACAAGGGAAACGGCCCGGCGTATTTTAAAAAAGTTCAATATTTTTTGAACTTACAGCCAATTGAGGACAAACCTTTTGGGGAATCGGTCAAGGAGATGCTCAACAAGAACGACATCCGCCATAGTTCCTCAATCACCAACCTGGGTCAGCACAGTGTTATGGCGGCAGGCGAAGAAATCACATTAGCGAAAATCGCGTTCTTGCTAGAAGACTCTGAGAAGTTCCAAAGCCTAGATCATGAGTTTGCAGTGCGAATAATTTACAGCTCCTTACACGGCGATGAGCACGTATGGTTTAGTGATAGTCGCCTGGAAAATCTTTAATTAGTCGGACTGGTTTGTCAGGTTTCGCGCAACAAACCGGCCGCTGCGCATGGCATTACGTGACATCAAGCGTTCTTAGTAAACTTGGTCCGTGCAACCATCGGACGGGACGTGGAACCACTCGCATGACGTCGTCATCGAACTAGTCTTGAAAGACTTTCCCCGACTAGCGATACAATGGAAAATTTGGTGAATTGCATGGATGGCCCAAGCCAGAAACGAGTTTCAAGTCCGATCTCCACGGGCGGCGAGGGTGTGTTCTTCGAGCAACACGTCGCGGCGTACTGGTTAGCGCAGCTGCTCGTGCGCAGCATCCCGCCGATCCTGACCGATACCGGCGTCACCGAAGTCCATTTCCAGACCGAACATCTCGGCTTCAATACGGACGATATTCTAATCGTCTGCGCGCGCGCAGGCTCGGTCACTGCGCGGCTCGTCGGGCAGGTGAAACGCAGCTTTACCATCAGTGCCGCCGACGACGAATGCAAGAAGGCCATTGGCGACTTCTGGAGAGATTTCAAGGAGGCCGACCCGTTCAATCCCCAGCATGACCGCTTTGTGCTTGTCACGCTGCGCGGCACAAATACTCTTCTAGAGAATTTCGTTGGGCTGCTCGACTGCGCGCGGGGCGCGGCCGACGGCGAAGAATTCCAACGGCGGCTGTCTCTCGACGGTTTCATCTCGAAGAAGTCCATCCACCAGTGTAACGAGCTCTGCCGCATCGTCAGCGCATTGGAAGGAACGCCCGTCTTCGCCAAAGACCTCTGGCCTTTCCTGCGGGTGCTCCACGTCCTGAGCCTTGACCTGCACAGCTCCACTCGCCAGACCGAGGCGCACATCAAGACGCTGCTCGCCCTCAAGTCTACCGACCCAGATCCCCTTGCCAGTGCGGCGGCTGCCTGGGATGCTCTTCTAGGCCATGCCAGCGAGGCCGGACCGGGAGCGCGGAGCCTGAAACGCACCGACCTTCCAGCCGCTCTCGTTCAGGCGTACGGCGAGGTGGGCGCACAGGAGCAGCGGGTACTGACCGCACTGAAGAATCACACGGATTTCGTGCTTCGGAAGATCCAGACGACGATCGGGCCTGCTTTCCACCTGCGGCGCGCTGCCATCGTCCACAAAGTGCTTGCGGCCATGGAGGCGAACCAAGTCGTCCTGATAACGGGCCCGGCGGGCAGCGGCAAATCTGTCATCGCGAAGGAAGCGGTGGCCTTTCTCTCCCGCGCATTTTTCGCTTTCGGGTTCCGGGTTGAGGAGTTCGCCGTCGCCCACATTGACGAAACACTCCACAACAGCCAGATTCCTGCGCGCGCCACAGAGCTTCAAGCCATCCTCGGCGCTCAGGACCGTAAGGCGCTCTTGATCGAGAGTGTCGAACGCCTGCTTGAGAAACCGACGCGCGACGGCTTCAGTGACCTCATGACGCTCGCCCATTCCGACGACGGCCTCGGTATCCTCATGACCTGCCGCGACTATTCAGTGGAGCAGGTACGGGCCAGTTTTCTCCAGGTGGCGGGGATTGATCACGCGGTCATCGAAGTTCCGCCGCTTGACGACACCGAATTGCAGGAAATTCAGGCCGCCTTTCCGTCGTTGGCAGTGCCACTCGCCACCCCCGCCCTGCGCGAAATCTTGCGCAATCCGTACTTTATCGATAAGGCATTGCAGATTCCCTGGGATGCGGGACGTCCGCTTCCGAAGAACGAGCGCGATTTCCGCGCCGTCTTCTGGCGGCAGATCGCGCGCGCGGACCAGAATCCGGCCGACGGCATGCCGCGGCTGCGCGAAGTCGCATTGCAGGAGCTGGCGGTGCGCCGGGCACGTGCCCTGTCGGATTACGTGCCAGCTACTGGACTCAACGCCGCAGCCATCGCCTTCCTCAAGCAGGACTCCCTCGTTGTTTCGCCCGACAGCAACGCTTTGCTCGTGGCGACGGCGCACGACGTCCTCGAGGACTGGGCTATCCTTCAATGGATCGAGGAGCTGCACCTTACGGATGAGACGGCGTTCAAGGCATTGTCGTCAGCGATAGGACCCCATCCTGCGGTGCGCCGCTCGTACCGGAAGTGGGTTGCCGAGCTGATCGACCGCGACGCAGCCGCAGCGGACCGGCTGTTCAGCGCGGCCATCACACAGGCGGACGTGCCCGCCCAGTTCCGCGACGATACGTTGGTCTCGCTGCTTAAGGCACCGTCCGCGCCAGAATTCCTCACGCGTCACGAGGCCGAGCTGCTCGACAATGACCGCGCCATCCTCAGGCGGGTCATCCACCTCCTGCGCGTCGCCTGTGTGACGTCGCCCGCGTGGCTTGCCGATGTTCGCGGCCACAGCTCGATCCTGAACGTGCCAGAAGGTGCGGTCTGGGCAACCGTCGTGAGGCTGGTGCATCGCAACTTAGGCAGTTTCGGGCCAGAAGACGCACCGCTGCTTATCGCGTTGATCGAGGATGCCGTGCGGGGCGTTAGCTGGTGGGCACCTGACATCGACGGGGCCGTACATGTTGCCGGCATTGCCCATTGGCTCCTCCCGAGCTTTGACCACTACAGGGGAGGAGACACGCGTCAACGCATTCTGAAGGTGATTGCGAAGATCCCGAAAGCCGACCCAGCGCGCTTCGAAGCCGTCCTGCGCGGACAGATCAAGGAAGGACACCACCGCGATCCCGTCGCCGAGGAATTCCGCGACATCCTCCTTGCGGGGCTCGATGGCGCACCCGCCGCGCGCGACCTGCCGGACCTCCTGATCTCCGTCGCACTGGATACCTTCCTCGCCACGGAGAAATATCTATGCGCGGAACCCTATGGCCGCTCATCCATCGACGTTGACCTTTACTTCGGCATCAAAGAACACCTGCACCATAATTTCTTCCCTGCTAGTGCCTTTCGGGGGCCGTGGATAAATCTGCTTACGCACCATCCGAGAGAAGGCCTCGACTTCCTGATCCAAGTCTTCGGTCACAGTGCCGAGTGGTACGCGCATCCGCGTCTCCCTGACCCCCTCGAACCAGCTTGGGAAGTCGAGCTCACGTTTGCCAATGGGACCAGGCGCAAGCAATGGGTGAACCCGCGTCTCTGGGGCTTGTATCGTGGCATGACCGTCGGGCCTTATTTGCTCCAGTCGTTGCTGATGGCTTTCGAGAAGTGGTTGCTCGACTACGCAAAATTCCATCCCGAGGGGCTCGACGCGGTACTGCTCGAAACTCTACAACGCACCGATTCCGCCGCGCTCGCAGCTGTCGTCGCAAGCGTGGCGACCGCTCACCCTCACCGGTCGGGCGAGGCCCTTCTGGTGCTGCTGTCGGTGCAGGACTACATCGAGATCGATCGTAGCCGCATGGCCGGCGAGCGCCAGACTTCGAGCCTCACGGGACTATTCCCGACCTTCCGCGCCGAAAACAAGATCTACGAAGAGGAGCGGGAAAAGTCGAACGCGCTGCCGCACCGCAAGCACGACCTTGAAGCGGCCATCGCAAACCTGCAACTTGGTGCTATGGCACCGCGGGTTCACGCCATCATAGATCGCTACGTCGCGGCACTGCCGGGGCCGGACGAATGCAATAACCACGACCTCACATGGCAGCTCGCCCTTCACCGGATGGACTTTCGTCAGTATGACGTGGCCGACGACCAGCCCGAAGCGGGCGAAACCTCGGAAGCGGACGGAGAGGGCTCTGCGAGAAATTACGTTCGCCTCGACCCCAAAGCTCCGGCTCCGGAAGTTCAGCAGCTCATTGACGAGAGCTCGAAGAGGATGGGCGAGATGAATACCCGTCTGGGTATTTACATGTGGGGCCTCCAAGTCTTCCAGCGGGAGGCCGGCTCTGCCGATCCTGACCAGTGGCGGGAGAAGTTGGCAAGTGCCAAAGGGATGGATCGCACCGCGGCACATCCCGACAACAGCTGTAACGCTCTCGGATTTGTGGCCGCCGTTTGCGCCCGCGATCACTGGGACGAAATGTCGCCGGAAGATAGGGATTGGTGCACCGACGTTATCGGCTCCGAAATCTTCAGAAACGCGGACCAGTGGGGAACCATCAACCGCATGCAGAGGTTTTCGATGCTGGCAGACCGTCCCTGTGCCTTCGTCGTGCCACTGCTGCTCTCCAAGCCCCTTACTGAAGCACAGACGACGCGCGTACGGCAGGCCTTTATTGCCGCTCTAACCCATCCTATCGATGAGGTCCGTTGGTACGCCACTTGGGGCATAAATGACGAGTTATGGGCCGCGAATCCCGCTCTTGCCATGCGCGCTGTCAATGCCCTCGCAACCGAGGCCGCTCTTGCCGATGGCGACTGGAACGCTGAGAAGAAGAAGCATTACCATAAGCGGCGCTCGGTGGGCACGATCTCGGCCGTCGCGGCCGCAGACGTTCGCGGGCGGTTCTGGATCGAAGGGGAAATCGCCGAAGATGCGCACGTAAGGTTCGACATCACCGAGATATTCGGAGCTGAGGTGCACGCGAAAATTCTTACAATTCTGGGCCATGTTCCAAACGAGCCTCTGGCCGTAGCCGCACACCGGCGCGCCAGCGAAGACCTCGTGGGGTGTTGGAACCGTGAGCACGATTGCGCTCCTGACAGGCGCGAAAGAAACTTTCATAGGGAGCAGGCGATATCCGACCGCATCCAGCAATTTGTGATGCGCGCGTCAGATGCCGATGCTGAGCAAGTCCTCCAGCCAATCCTCGAGGCCGTTGACCGGCATCCGCGCGAGGTCCACACCGTAATCCAGGGGTTCACGAGCAGCGAAGACCGCAACCCCAATACGCCGCATTATTGGTTCCTATGGAACCTGTTTGCCGAGCGGGTCAAGCGCGCCAAGTGGCTCACGCATCTCAACAGGGAACATCCCCGAGGCAGCGAGGTGCTGTCGACGATCTTCCTGACCGCGTGGTGGAAGGACAACGTCCGTCATTGGCGGAGCCTTGAAGGCTATGCCCATAACGTCGACGCGCTCTTCGACGCGCTGCCGCCGGTCTGGATCGTGGTGGACAACTATGTCCGCTTCCTCTATCACATCGGCGAGCGTTCCATGCCAGCCGGGTTTGTGCGCATCGCGAACATGCTCAGGCGCGGAAATCCCGCTGACATGCTGCGCGAATCCAACACCGTATTCATGCTTGAAGTTCTTCTACAACGGCATGTCTACGCGCGGCCGCTTGAACTCAAGCGCGATCCAGCCCTGCGCGAGGCGATCGTGTATGTGCTCGATGTTCTGGTGGAGAGTGGTTCCTCCGCCGCGTTCAGGATGCGGGACGATTTCGTTACGCCAGCGGCCTGATGCTCCCCAACCTCTTTCCAAGGAACTGGCTGAAAGATGTGTCGTGAGTTGTTTCAAGGATTTTCGCCAAGCACTTGGAGAACTAGTGGTAAGTCGGTCACCCAATGATCTTTTCGGGTCGAAAGTGGACAACCAGCGGTTGCATAAACCAAGATGCCCCATAACACCCGCATGTACCTGACCGGCTACAGCGGGCTTCGCCCCCCCTCCGCCGGCAAGTGATGCGGGGCGTTATTACAGAGGGATTGATTATGACGGAGCCTTTGACGAGAGTTCAGTATTGCCCTCATTGCGGTAATCAAGCTCCGCAACGTCTGATTCATACTCAGAGACATATGGAGAAAACCTGGTCGGTTTCTGATGGTTCTGAAGACGAACATCCATGGTCTACTTTCATCGTTGTTTGTGAAACCTGCCATCAAGTTCTCCTTTACGACAATATGGGTGATCAGCTCTCCGATAAAGAGTTTGATCAAGCAGACCTTATTTATCCGAAATCCGGCAATCTTCACCACTCGGTACCAGAGTTGATCCGAAAGGTCTACCAGGAAGCTTTTCGCATAAAAGAACTGGCTCCGAATGCTTTTGCCGTACAGATACGTAGGTCGTTGGAAGCAGTTTGTGAGGATAGAGGGGCTGGCAAAGGATCGCTGCAAAAAAGATTGGCAAATCTTGTTGATAAAGGGGAAATTCCACCGACGCTTTCAGAGCTTAGCGATGTTCTAAGACTTTTGGGTAATCTTGGAGCTCATGGTATCAATGAGTCGGTTCTTCCTATTCAGGCAGCGGCAATTGACGATTTTTTCAGGGTGATTGTTGAGTATGTGTATGTCGCTCCCCACAAACTCAACGAATTTAGGGAGAAAATGGAGCAGTATCGCTCGCTCAGATCGAGCGTCGAGGAGTAACAACGAGTCGCTGTTATTGGATATTTTTTCCGCCACTTTTCGGCTCCAAAAATTCCTCAAAGCTCAGCGTTAAGGTTCTATTTAAAAGGTTGAGAATGATCCAAGTAAAAGTTCCACAAAATCTATCACTCAGAAACGCTCTAAATTTTTGTAATCGCCTTTGGGATTTAGAGCATTCTGATGAGTACGCTTTTGACTTCGTGAACTTAGGATTAGTTGAGCCTTTCACCATGGCCTACGTGGCGAATGAAATGAAAAGGTTCAGAGAATCCAAGCCAAGAAGCAGGTTTACGGCTCTGAATCACCATAGCAAATCATATGCTGCACACATGGGATTTTTTCGAGCATTTGGGTTGAAGTTTGGAAACGAACCCGGAGAGGCTGTTGGTAGCATTACTTATCTACCCCTAACCCGGATTTCTCATAGG
>NZ_AXCB01000058.1:0-2019 GCF_000475375.1 Marinobacter sp. EVN1 | reverse complement strand
GCCGGTTACCTTCGCGTTAAACGCTTATGACATCAGCTCAGAAGGTGATCGTTAAAAACTGGAAGTGCACGGGTGTTTTCTTACTGGCTATGGCGTCAACGTTCATACTGGCTTCAGAACACCGATTATCTGCTGGCCTTGCATGCGGCTTTGTCTTGGTACTGATGCCGATATTCAACCCAGAACTGCGGCAATGGAAAGGGTATGGAGCTAAAGGTTTACGCCTCGGCCAATATCTGCAAGAGCACGGAATTTTGCAGTTGTGGGTGGTTGGTTTTTGCCTCCTTGCGCTGCCAGTTCTTATTTACCGGATTTATAGTTCAGGCGGAGACGCCTGGGGATTGTATGCGCTCTCTTTCGGTCTCTTAATCGGTCCGATCGTTACTGCTTCGGAGATTGAGAGGTACCGGGCTGCGGGCTCAGAGCGCTTAACTAATAGCGGCACTCGGACACGCTAAAGCGTGCCGGTGCGCATGGCGTTAGGTCATCGTATGAAGAAGCTGTTTTTTTGGTTGTTCATTCTTTTCTTCGTGTTTGCGCAGTCCTACTTTATCTATGCGCTAAACCAACCGGAGGCTGCCAAGTCATTTACGCAACTCTGGTATAGCTTTGGTGTAGAGCAAACGGCCTATTCGCAGTTCGTTTTCCATACGATTCAGTGGTGGGTGGTATTGCCTATTTTATGTCTGGGCTTGGCGTTTTCAGCACTGTTCCGCGCAACCAAATGGTTGCCATTGGCCGCAATTTCCGTGAGCTTCGCGGGTACAGTGGCTCTTTATTGGTCTGCGTATGCACCAGCATTGCTAGTACATGTCTAGACCTAACAAGGCCATTAAGGTTGTTCCGGGCCGATGGCCCTCCACCGGACGCCCTTGTCAGGGCGCCGCTTATGGCTGGCGTTATAAGTAGGGAGAAGTATGAGGCCATTACTCATCATTCTGATCTTGAGTGGATTGGGTATCCCTGCTTTGGCCGGCGGTGTAAAAGAGATTCACGTCGAAAGAAGAGATATTGGTGAGGTTCTCGGCGAGTTCGTACTCCCCGTTGAGATTTATGGCAAGGGGTATATCTCTAGGGAAGTTTGGCGCAGCCCTGGAGGGATCTCATGCACCGTTTCGCTTTTCGAGCATAGTAGTGAAGATGCCGGGACCTTTGAGTGTGTCTCTCCCGAGAGGTACAAGGCTCAAGTGGCACTCGATTGTGCTGCTAATTTCAACAGAGAATCAGCGGTTTATTTATTTTTCGGAATGGTCGGCAACGAAAATGAGGTAGGTAATTTTTATGTCTGGTGCGAGTGAAACTTATAACAAGTGCAGGCACGGCGACGCCCATTACACTGCGCCTTCGGCTCCATTCCATGGGCGCGCATGCTGCAAACGTTATGCGTAGGAGAGAATGATTGGAGTTGGGCTGTTGGGATAAAGCCATGTTAAAGAGCATTGGCTGGGTAGGTGCTGCATTTTTCGTTTACGGCGCATTAACGCTAGATGCATTTTCCAGCCTGAATAGTGCCTATGGCTTTCTCGCATTCGCCGGCATTTTTAGCGCGGTTTACATTTTGCTTTCGGTGCTTGGCTGGCTAGCGGTCGGTCTCCCCAGTCATTGGGTTATTTGCAAGTATACGAGTGGTGGCTATCGATATTACGTTGTCGTCGCTATTCTGTTTTTTGCGGGTGTTTTGATCTTCTCAAATATGCAGGCTGCAGCGTTTTTTGGGCTGGTCGCGCTGGTACAAGCATTGGTATTCAGGTTTTACCTTACGGGTAAATCGCATAACCAGTAGTTCAAGTACGTTCCGGCCCTAGCGGGCCTCCACCGGACCGACTTGCCTACGCGGTGCTCCGGCAAGTCGGCCGCTTAACATCGGCGTTATATTCTCGGAGAGTAATTTGTCACAGCCGGTAGTCAGCGAAAAATTCTTGCTCAGATTTGCTCCTGAACACTTGGGAGCAGTGGAGAGGTTTCGTTTATTCGAATGTGAATCCTTAAGTCAGAATAAGGGAAGGTCTGAATAACTGC
>NZ_AXCB01000057.1:0-367 GCF_000475375.1 Marinobacter sp. EVN1 | reverse complement strand
GCGTTAGTGGCAAAGGCTTCGGCCCTTTGGGGTGGCCGTGTGCTAGTGGCCTTGGTGCCGGGCTTGGTTGCCAAACCCGCATAATTGGGTGAGCACCAAGGCCGTCGGAGTCCGCGTCTGATTTGGTTGCTTCGATCATCAGCGGTGTTGGTAGCAATTCCGGTGTTCACCGTGTGGGGCTGTCCGCCGAAAATTTGGTCTGGATCTGCTACCTTTGGGTTCAGGTTCCTTCACCGCATCGTTGGTGGCGTTTTCAATTACGGTGCATCGGCTTATGCCGGTGCCGGGTTACCGAGTGGGCCGTCATGGTCAGTGCCAGGGAGCCGGCAGTGTCAGTACCTGCCACTAACCAGGCGGTCAACCGGAC
>NZ_AXCB01000056.1:0-8336 GCF_000475375.1 Marinobacter sp. EVN1 | reverse complement strand
GACTTATTCAGAGCCTCCTTAAATCTGATAATTATTTACTAGCTAACGCCAAGCATTACGGCTGACGGTGCCCAGCACAGGCAGTCCACACCAGTGACTTGTTAATTGGCGATTACCCGGAAGTTACGCCTTGGCACAGTGCTCCAACGTTTACTCACTGACACCTTGCACGAATCCCAATGGATGGCGAAGGAAACAAGGCACAAAATTCGAGGATTTTTCGAAGATTTACGTGGAGAAGAGCCCGACTATGGCAAAGATTTGGTCATCGACTCTCTGCGCCCTGACAAGAGCGCCTGGTGGGGGCCATCGGCCCGGAACAGATTTAATGGCCTTGTTTGTAAAAGCCCTATATATCAGCTTCGGCATTTGGATTGCCCACGTACTGTGATGCAAAAATACAAAGACTCTTTCGTCGCTGGATTATCTGCAGCCCAAACTTTGGCTTCTTCAGGTATCGTCGCCCGGCAAATGCCCGCTGCTTCAGCTGGAGAGTAATCCTCGAGGCTAACCGTACCTTGCGGCGCACTACCGTGACCTACGCGGCCATCCGGAGTTTTTACCCAGCCTTCCCAGCCCAATATGTGTCGTCCGTGGCGTTCTAGGTAATCAACTGCCTCCAAGGCCTCCTTCATAGGTAAAACAATTTCTTTTTCTGATATAGAAAGGGCAGCTAAGGATGAAGGTATAAAATCTAATGCCGACATCCCATCTAACTCCTGCTTAATGCCATGCCCAGCGACCGGTTTGTGGAGCGCAGCGGAACGACTGGAGCTACTGATTATGCAATGCCCAGTCGTCGCACGTCATTCGATATACCCGCACAGCTCGGGCATGGAATTCTCGAATCGTATAATCTCTGAATCCAACCTTCTCCGTCACCCTAACGGAGGCTGTGTGCTCCGGCTCGATAATAACAATTACCGACTCGCGGTGTGTTTGATCGAAAGCATACTGGAGAACACCTTTTACAGCTTCTGTAGCATACCCCTGGTGCCAGAACCTGCGCGCCAGCCGATAACCTAGATTGAGTTCTTCGACATCGCCAACCAACTCAGGCCCAATGCCACAGAAGCCGATAAAATGCCCAGATTCCTTCTCACAGAATGCCCACGGCCCTATTCCATGAGAGGCGTAACACTCAAGGCACCAATCAACGAACTTTCGAGTAGCTTCCTCGTCGCAAACTCCGCGAACGGAGAATTTCATGACTTCCGGATCACTGAGCATTGCGGTGAGCACCGGGACATCCTGATGGGATAGCTTCCTTGCAACCAACCTCTCTGTTTCAAACAATGACACCGCTCTCTCCCTGTGCTTCACGCCAGCAATAAAAGGCGCCCTGAAAAGGGCCTCCGGCGGAGGCTGAAGGCCAGAACTAATTTGATTGCTTTGTTATGCGGACTTCCGTTCTACAATCTGGAGGTTAAACGCTTCCGACTCTTCGGGCGGCTCAAAGTAATCTGTCACCATCCTAAAGACCTCCTCTGTATCGAACTGCGCTCGTTCGGGTTGTTCTTTCTGCCGCTGTTTAAGCTGCTTTAAACAAACTTCATCGTCTACCGACAAATAGTGCAGTTCATGAGGAATACCGTGTTTCGAGTATATATCTTTGAACCAAGCTCTTTGCTTCCGGGTATTGCCAGGAAAATCCAGGACCACAGAGGTACCAGCCAAGAGCACTTGCTCAACGTGTGATCTCAGCACAGGCTTGAGACGGGATGAGTAGCTTATGTAATCATTGAAATCCTTAATCTCACCGGGGAACAATGCGGCTAGCCATTCATCCTCAGAAATAAGCACGGCTCCCCGCTCACGAGCGATCTTGCCAGACAAAGTGCTTTTGCCAGCTCCCATCTTCCCACAGAAGAATATCAACGTTCCGTACCTACTCATTGCTTAATCCTTACACATAACACCAAGATAAGCGGCGCCCGACTAGAGCGTCCGGTGGGGGCCATCAGCTTGGTACGACCTTAATGGCCTTGTTAGGTGCTGATGTCATTTGAGAGGATTTCCTCGTTCTCAAATTGCAGCCCAATGTGGATCCACCTAAATTCCGGCCGTGTTTCGAAACAAATTTCCCACTCCCGGTTATCAGTCGTATCCACAGAAATAGCAGAGACCTGAAACAGCTCCGAAGCAGCCATACCCTTTGGAATCGAATCCCAACCCGAGGCGATCGACACAAGGTGCTCGGAACACTTATCGAAATAGTGATCAAGCTCGGCAAGCTTGCTCAGTATGAACTGCACTGATTGAGGATAGGGCCCTTTCGCGTCGCCTGGAATACTATGGAAAACCTCGCCACTGGCCGCCTCCCAATAACCTTCACTTTCCAAAAAAGTCATCGGGCCCAACCTGTCGTGAACGATTTCGATACTTGGCTTATTGCGCCCAGATAAGGCTTTTTTGAGAAACGGAAACATTGATTTTGCTCACCTAACACCAGCCTGCATACGCGGCTGCGGAATGGAGGCGAAGCCGCAATGTAGTAGGCGTCGCCGTGCCGGGCCTTGTTATAAGTCTTGGCATAGACCCTCAGTTTAGATCCTTGCGGCGCCTATTGAAGTCACTGAGAACGAGCCCGCTTGTTACAAAGATGAACGGATATAGAAATTGATTGATAGCTGCGTCAAAACCGGCCCCTATCAGAGTCGAAACGGCATGAAGCACTCCGATACCGATCAGTATAATTGGTAAAAGTAGCTGTAGAACCTTGAACCACCTACTCAGACTACCCAATCCCCTACCCTCTATCCGCATCGGATCGCAAATATCTAGTCTCTTTCCAAAATCCAACAAAAACTTCTCGCAACTTATAACGCTCGCATTTGCGGCTAGTTTGGAGCACAGCGGAAAACCAGTCCGACAACATGCTCTTGTTAAGAGGTAGTGGCACGCTCCGCCTCATCAAGTTTCTTTAATGCGAACTCACCCCTTTCAGATACGGGCCGAGATTTATCCGAGATAAAACGCTCAGTAAACGTCCTGGCAACAGAACCTAAACTGTCTAGCTCTCGTATCAGAATCTCAGCTGAAACTCGCCTTACGATAGATGATCGATCTTCAGATGATTTTTTCAATAGTTCGAGCATTGGAGCTTTAACATTCAGCTTGCGCTCAGCAACGACAGGCTTTAGCCGGCCTTCACAATAACGTATATCGGTCCACTCCCATTTCCGGCCTTCCATCCATACAATCCGCCCTTCAAATAGGCTGCGGTATGCTTTAGCTCGAACCGACGGCTGAATCGCAAAACTAGCTATTTCTTCCATTTTTTCGTCAAGAATCGGTGTCCGGCCAAGTTGAGAAAAGAGCGATGGCATAGGCCCAGAAGCCGATGAAATCAACTTAGAACGAAGAGACTTTGCAATTTTCTCTTCACAGATAATTTGAAGAAGAACTTCTTTATCTCCTTCTTCGATCCTGCCCCAAGAGTTCCAATTGGAAAGCGCAATGCTTAGCGCCTCAACGACATAATCAGGATCTGTAGATCCTGCTATCTCTGGTAGTTTTTCTCTTGCAGCCTTGCGAACTTGAGGCACCCAATCATTAAGCCTGCGAACTGCTAGAGAAAAAAAGAATGCATTCGGCGCGGCCCCTGACAGGGCTCGTAGAGCTTTTTCTCGCCTGTAACCATCCCAGCTAATCAGGTCAAGCCAGGTTATAAATTCCTTGGGCTTTGACCAAACCTTCCATTTCGGAGTGCTGGACTCTCTTAACGCCGAAGAAAACTCAGAGCGAATCAAACGCTCCCAGTAGTCAAAGCTGGAAAGAGGCAAATTATCGGTTACATCAATCAGTGCAGACATATCAGCCACGACTTTGCTTCCTGAACGAATTGAGTTTGCAAAGTCTTGTACTGCCGAAATAACCTGGTCTTCGATTGTCTGCAATTGTTGCATTTACTGCTCGCCTCTTAACGCCTTGGGTAAGCTGACAGGACAGAGCGTAGCGGAGTACCGGTCGGCCTCACCTACTGGTATAAATTGCAGCCAAGCTTGAGACCATGCTTTTGATCGATTCGATCTCAGCGTCACGGTCGACTGCCTGGCAGTTGTATGTGATGAACAGAGCCGTTGGCCCACTGGCCACATACCATAGCTGCCAAAATTCATTGTCCGAACCAAATGCTAAAGTGAACCCTTTGAAGTCGCCAGCGGAGGTTTCCGTCAGTTTGGCACCGGCCTCTATGTGCTCTTGCGCCAGCCCTCTTAAGTCTTCTTCCGTGACCATTCCTTCTTTGGAATAGCTACTGATCTCGAGTGCTCCGATGCCTTCCGGATGAAAAACGATTGAGCAACCTTCTTCATGCTCTCCTAGCCACCCGGGCAGCAAATTGATTCGCCAGTTTGGTCCATCGAACTGATTCATAATTATTGCAACTTAACGCCTTGAATAAGCGGCTGATCTTGCACCACTTTGGTGGACACTTTACGCACTGAGCTTTTCATAATCCTCCGGGGATTGGTAGCCTAGGCTTGAGTGCAGCCGCTCGCTGTTATAGAACATCATGTAGTGAATGATTTCCGAGACGGCCTGCACTTTCGTGTCGAACAGGCGCTTGTGCACCAACTCCGCCTTTAGGGTATGGAAGTACGACTCCATGGCGGCATTGTCGAGGGGATTGCCCTTTCGACTCATACTGCGAACCATACCCGCCATCTCCAGTAACTCCCGATAGTCGTGCGCGGCGTATTCGATACCTTGGTCCGAGTGGAAGAGGCAACCCGGTGCTGGTGCCTCGTTCAGCAAAGCCATTCGCAGCGCACTCTTGGTCAGTTCGCTGTTGCGGCGGCTGCTGAATGACCAACCCACCACTCTGCGACTGAACAGGTCAATGATCCGGCATGATACAGCCAGCCGGTGCGCGTTTTCAGGTAGGTGAAGTCACCGGCCCACTGCTGCCCGCAACCAGTCGGCGCATTACTGCCTTTGAGCTGTTTGCCGGCCGAGCTGTAAAACGCATGCTGACCCGGTCGCCAAGCATACAGACCGGTGGTGGATGCTTTGATCTCCAGGGCTCGCATCAACCGATTCACCCGTCGACGACTGCAACTCAGCCCCTGCTGGCGCAACGCCTGATGTACCCGTGGCGCGCCATAGGCTCGCCGATACCCCTGGTGCAGTTCAACGATGGCACCTTTGAGTGTTTCATCGTATTGCCGGTGCACGCTCGTGGGTCGGGCAAGCCAAGCGTAAAAGCCGCTACGCGACACACCAAAAAACAGGCAGAGGCGCTTGATACTGAACTGATCCCGGTTCTTCTCGATAAACGCAAAAATCAGTGACGGTTTTTCTCGAAGAACCGGCGCGCCTTTTTTAGAAGATCAATTTCCTCTTGGCGTGCATTCAGCTGTTTTTCCAGATCCTTGATGCGCTTCTTAGCCTTGGCCAACTCATCTTCGGCAGCGGCTTCAGAATCCGGTGGAGGATTCACTCTTTTGGGAGAGGGCTTCTGCTTTTTCATGTGTTTGTTTTCAACCAGCGTCCCGTTGCGATGCTCCATACACCAGCGGTACAGCATCACCGGGTGTATCCCCAGCCCCTCCGCAATATCTTTGGTTTTAACGTTAGGGTGATTAGCCAGTTTAACGGCCCGCAGCTTGAACGCCAGGGTGTAACGGTCGTAGTTTCTTTTGTAGGTGTGCCCCATGACAGGCCCCCTCTAGTGTCCGGTAAATGACCGTCCACTAAAGTGGTGCAAGATCAGCCGGTTGGAGCGCCAGCGCAAACCGGTCCGCTTGCGCTAATGGTTAGGCATGTTGCCTGCTCTTGGCCGCAAATATACTGATCAAAAGCAGCAAGGCTGGTGCTGCCAACCAAACAAAATATCCGTAAGCCAAACCCACTGTACCTGCGCCTTCTCCGGAGCCGCGATAGATGGCCATGGGTGAGATTACAAAGTCCGAAATAAGCGCTAAGGAAATGAGCGCCCATAGCCCGGCTGACACGTAACCATGGCGGGAGAAGCAAAAGGCTCCCCATAAGAACACAATATTCCCCAACCAAGGTGCAAGCCAAAGAAGAAGATTCCAAGGATCATTGCCCAGATTCGCAAGGGTAACCAGCAACAACAGACCACCTTGCAGAGTCATGTCGTAGCCCCGGATCAGTTCGCCTGTTGGCGCGACTGTTCCTGGCAGAACAAATGCGAGCAAATAGAGCCCTATCGGCGCCCACAGCATCTTGCGAGCTATCTGTGACATTTCCTTCATGCCTAACGCTCTGGCTTTGCGGCGCACCGTAGCACCAGCGTAGGCGCGTCCGACAACAGCCACATGTTATGAGTTTTCACTGTGGTAAGCGTTCATCAAAGAATTTAATCTTGCTGTCTCGGGGTTTTGGTTGAATAGCTCTGGGTCTCGCTCGAAAAGCATTTCGATGTAGTTGTGCATGATTTTGTACTCTCGAATGCTGCGAATTTTTCCCCGTCTCAAGATCGGGTTAACTTGAAACCCGAACACGTGCCGGTCAAGCACGATGACGCCGAACCTCAACAAGGCGAAGACCACCACTAATAGAGCAAACATAAGAATCAATGGCACCCAACTTTCCTCAATTTACTCATAACGCCGTGGGTAAGCCGCCGGTGCGGAGCGGAGCGCAGTACCGGTCGGCTTCACCAATTGGTTAAGAATTTTGTTCAAGCGTAATTTCCACGGCATTGAAGAACTGACCGGAATTAGCAGTTTGTTGAACCCAGTCTGCAAGTTTCACTTTGAAGCCCTGGCGTACGAAATCCTTGGCGACTGACTCTAAGTATTCCGGATGGATATCGAAACTGGCGAGCTTGAGCACTTCTATCCCAACCTGGGTCAAAAGATAAACAGGCATTGTTGCTTGTTTTTTAGGGTCGTCGTTCTCAAGAAGCATCACCTTATTATTAGCAGTGATTGCCTGGAAGAATGTGTCTTCTGATAAGCTCCCTACAGAAGATTTCAGCCCGGTTGCCTCAACGCCAGACAACACTCCAATATCCTGCAAAAACATCAATTTAGTAAAGTTTATACCTTCACTCTCTAAAAATTTGTCTTTCTCTCGGAAGATTCTTGAGGCAATAACAAAACGCGCCAGCTTGCTAATTAACAATGCTTCAGACCTTGAGAGTCCTTTTAAAAACTCTAGAGTACGCATAGAGTACGACCCTGGCTGTTTCACCTCACCGGCCAGAATCCGACCCCACAAATCTTGAAGCTCGCTCGAAGATACCCGCCCTGCATAGTCTCTCCATGCGAATAACCAATCATCCTCCACCGGGTCTTCCGAAGGCTCCTGAGCATCATTCTGCAGAACGTCCTCGGCATTCAGTATCGCCCTGGCAATGTTTGTTTCTCTCCTGATCCCTTCGGAGAGATCGTTATTCATCACGCTCGTCGCAAGATCATCTAGGTTTAAAGTCGGCTCAACTCTGCCCAACTCATCTACTCTTTCCGGCGGTGCACTCAAGAGTTTGTTCGAATCATTGCCTTTGAGAGAGTATTTTCCTGCTTTAATGGCTTCGACTTCTTTTTCAACTTGCGCAATTTGAAGCATTTCGCTCTTTCGGATTTCAATGCGTGCCTTTGCAACCCTTTTCTCCTGCCATGGAACCAAGAGTGAGCCAACACCTTTCTCAGCGAGTGTTTCCCAAAGCTTGATAAGCAATTTCTCACCGGGATAGTCCATATTTCCCTCTTATTCTTAACGCGGAGCACACCGGCGCCACGCATGTGGCGTCCGGTGCTGTGAATTGTTAGCGCGGCAAGAAGTCTCCGATCCTGAACGAGGTTTCGGAAACCAAGAATTCGTCGAGATCATTGATGCTTTCAAAGTTTCGAGTCCTTTCCTGACCATCGCGAAGTGTAATACTAAAGCCCACGCCCTGAACAAAGGACAATTTCGCTTCCTGTTTACCTTGATCCGAAACACTAATGGATTTCAGAGTAAATCCCGCCTGCAGTTGCTGTTCAGCTTTCCGGAGCCCGTGAGTGTGTCGAGATTGCGCTGATGACTGCTCCGCCTTCTTAACGGCATCGGGGAAAAACCAGCTAAAAATTGTGGCAAGCCACTCCATAGTCTTTACCCGCTAACGCTGAACGAAGCGGCGCGTCTCACGCGTCCGACTTCCGTGGCTTGTTAAGGTGGCGACGAAGGAAAACACCCCATGCGCACAGCACCCCGAGTACACCGCCAGTTCCTACAGCAAGGTACATTAAACTGATCGAAGTGGCTGTGCCTGCATACACAAATGCTGCCAATCCAGCGGAGAGGAAAAAGGCACTTACGCAAGCCATGAAACCGATAGCCCAACGGCCAAATTTCGAATTTCTCCTAAGGAGGCTCTGAATAAG
>NZ_AXCB01000055.1:0-424 GCF_000475375.1 Marinobacter sp. EVN1 | reverse complement strand
CGAAGCCTTTGCCACTAACGCCAGCAATAAACGGCGGCCCGACAGGGACGTCCGGTGGAGGCCGCAGGCCGGAACAAATTTAATTGCCTTGTTAATGGCCGTTCACCACCCTGGTTGCGCCTGACACCCAAGGCCGCATGCCCTCTCCCGGACAGCTTGCACCAACTCGACGGATGGCGAAAGGAACCAGAACACAAAAGCTGCCAGCCCGATGACCACTTGAGACGGACGGCCCCACGACTGGGGCACACCAGTAATACCAACTCCGCTGACCGTTTTGGCAACCAAACCGGACGGCGAAGTTTCCGGCCTTGGCGATCACCAGCATGAGCGGGCTTTGCAATCAAACCCGGTGCCAAGGCCTTTGCACAGTACCAGCCAAAAACTTACAAGGGCCTGGCCATTAACGCGAAGGTAACCGGCG
>NZ_AXCB01000054.1:0-395 GCF_000475375.1 Marinobacter sp. EVN1 | reverse complement strand
TTAACGCGAAGGTAACCGGCGCCGGAGCGCAGCGGAGGGAACCAAAAGCGGTACGCTTTTGGCGTCCGGTTGACCGCCTGGTTAGTGGCCGGTCACCACCAAGGTCTCCCTCGGCACCCCACGCTGTATGCCCTCTCCCGAACAGCTTGCACCAACCTAACGGATGGTGACAGGAACCAGAGCGCAAACCGCACCAACCCGATTACCATTTGAACTGGACGGCCCCGCGACTGGGGCACGCCATGAATAACTATGCTGCGGGTGACTTTGGCAACCAACCCGACGCAACTTTTCCGGCCTTGGCCATCATCACCATAAGCGGCTTGGCTACCAAACCCGACGCCAAGGCCTTGGCACTAAGCCAGCCCAAAATGATGAAGGCCAAGACCAATAAC
>NZ_AXCB01000053.1:0-1122 GCF_000475375.1 Marinobacter sp. EVN1 | reverse complement strand
AAAGCAAAGTTTGAGCGTAACAAGCCGCACGTAAACGTGGGCACCATCGGTCACGTTGACCATGGTAAGACCACTCTGACAGCTGCCCTGACTCGTGTATGTCACGAAGTTTGGGGCACTGGCGAGAGCCGTGCTTTCGATCAGATCGATAACGCACCGGAAGAGCGTGCGCGTGGTATTACCATCGCGACCTCTCACGTAGAGTACGATTCTCCGACCCGTCACTACGCCCACGTAGACTGCCCGGGCCACGCTGACTATGTGAAGAACATGATCACTGGTGCGGCACAGATGGACGGCGCGATCCTGGTTTGCTCCGCAGCTGACGGCCCCATGCCGCAGACTCGTGAGCACATCCTGCTGTCCCGTCAGGTTGGCGTTCCTTTCATTGTCGTGTTCCTGAACAAGGCCGACATGGTAGACGACGAGGAGCTGCTGGAGCTGGTTGAGATGGAGGTTCGTGACCTGCTGAGCCAGTACGACTTCCCGGGTGACGACACCCCGATCATCACCGGTTCTGCCCTGATGGCGCTGGAAGGCAAGGACGACAACGAAATGGGTACTACCGCTGTCAAGAAGCTGGTAGAAGCCCTGGACGACTACATCCCTGAGCCGGAGCGAGCGATCGATCAGCCGTTCCTGATGCCGATTGAGGACGTATTCTCCATCTCTGGTCGTGGTACCGTAGTAACTGGTCGTGTTGAGCGTGGCATCATCAAGGTTGGTGACGAAGTGGAAATCGTGGGTATCCGCGACACCACCAAGACCACCTGTACCGGTGTTGAGATGTTCCGCAAGCTGCTGGACGAAGGTCGTGCCGGCGAGAACGTTGGTGTTCTGCTGCGTGGTACCAAGCGTGACGACGTTGAGCGTGGTCAGGTTCTGTGTGTACCGGGCTCCATCAAGCCGCACACCAAGTTCGAGTGTGAAGTGTACGTACTGTCCAAAGAAGAAGGTGGTCGTCATACTCCGTTCTTCAAGGGCTACCGTCCGCAGTTCTACTTCCGGACCACTGACGTGACCGGTTCTTGCGAACTGCCGGAAGGCGTAGAAATGGTAATGCCGGGTGACAACGTGAAAATGACCGTCACCCTGATCGCTCCGATCGCCATGGAAGATGGC
>NZ_AXCB01000052.1:0-4184 GCF_000475375.1 Marinobacter sp. EVN1 | reverse complement strand
GTCATGAGAAATCCGGGCTAAGACTCAACAAGTTGACAGTAGAAGCGGGGCTTACTGTAATAAAGAATGCTGAGGGCGGTATTGAAGTAGAGCTTGCAGGTATCTCTGTTGATGGCACACATAGGCAAAGCTGGTCGGATGGTCACCGCTTAAAGTTAGTGTTTTCTGCGCCAGAGTAGAAAAATATAACAAGTGGCTGTTGTCGGACGTGCCTACGCTTCGCTCTGGCACGCCGCAAAGCCAAGCGTTATACACAAGGAATGTTCGTAGATCATGGCAAGGAATCGCGGCCAAGGTGGGCCGATTGAAACAAGGTTGATTAGCCTTTTTGCATCACTGTTTTTCTCCATCCCAACCGCAGTATTCGTTTGGCTCTGGGTCAATTTGGAGTTGGCGGTTTACTGGGATGGCTTTCTCAGCAGTCGTTACCTCATTTCCTGTATCTTGATTTTTGCTGTGTTGGCGTTGCTGCTACCGAAACTGTTTCCGTCTATTCTCGGGGGTGTCTGGCGCGGTATCGCCAAAGTTTGGCACTGGTGGGGGTGGTAGTCTCATGTATAACCAATCGTTCAAGTTCGCTACCGGCCTGGCGGCCGTCCGCCGGACGCCTACTACGCTGCGCTCCGCAGGCGCCGCTTAACATTGGCGTTATAGCGGTGGGTTGATTGCATAGGGTTTTCTTGCCTTTTCTCGGAAGGTTACCCGAATATACTGTATATATAAACAGTCTTTTTCGGGTTTTGAAACCCGGTGCAAGAAAACAAATAGAGCGGATCGCCGTTGAACGCTCTCCCTGCTACCCTCAAGAGCCAAGCCAGATGGATAAGTCGCGCTTGATCCGTCTGGCTTGGCTCTTGAGGGAAGGCGGATCAATCGGCAATCGTGGTCGCCTTTGTTCCGTGCCTTCGCATCTTCGGTGCCCCCGCTGACTACTGGCCTGATAACTTCCCAGGGATGTCTGCAGAGTGTGGAGTGGTCTGTGAGTAGGGTGGAGTATGAGAGTCTTTCAGGACGGTCCGTATAACCACACGTTAAGTCGGACCCTGGCTGGCGCCAGTGCCGCTTAACATCCGTCGTTAGAGCAAAAGTGGAATTCGAGAATATATGATGGATCGGACATTGAATAAAAGAAGAATTCCGTCGGCTGCTATGCGGGCGAATCTCATTGCAAAATACAATAATAAATGTGCAATGTGCTCCATTTCTGGAGAGCAGATCCCTCTGGAAATGGCTTCGATTACGCCTCTTCATCAAGGCGGCAGCCTGACGGAAGAAAATTTCCTTCTGCTATGCCCTAATTGCCATAGGTATATGGACATGGGGCCAAAAGAGATTGAGTTTGTGAATTTCCTTTATCAAGTTCTTAAGGAAACTAGCCCTAATCAAAATATTCAACTCGAAGCGATAATTGGAGATACTCAAAGGGCGAGAGCAGACATTCTCATAGAAGATAGTCGGAAAGAGAAGATTCTTATTGAGTGCAAATCCAATAAAGCAATTACAAGGAGCCACAGCTCTAAAATAGTCGAACAGATTTTGGAATATGGCAAGCTTATAGGCGAATGCAAGAAAGTCCTGGCCATACCAGGTAGATTGCCAAACGAGATAAAGCAAAACTTTGAATCTAATGACATAGAGGTATGGGACGCAGACTATCTCATTAAGAATTTCAAAGCGGGTATACAAAAGGCTGATAGCAGCTACTTCAAAATGCTTCTAACTGCCATCGCTGGAGAGGAAGAAGGTAGTAGAGATCAAGATTTGCTCGGAAAGTTAAAGGCATGTAATCCGGGTCGTAAAGATTGCTACATATATCAGAGCCTCATTGGCGAAATCATAGAAGAACTGTTTTGTCCTCCTCTTGATAAGCCGATTCAAGAAGTTAGCGATTTCACCAAGTCAAACCGAAGAGATTTCATTGTTCCCAATTATGCTATTGAAGGGTTTTGGTCATTTTTGCGCGAAAAATACTCCGCTGACTATGTTGTTGTAGATGCTAAAAACTATTCTAGAAAAGTTAAAAAAAGTGATGTCCTTCAAATCGCGAATTACCTTAAACCTCATGGAGCTGGACTATTTGGAATAATCTTTTCTAGGAACGGCGGTGACTCTGCTGGTTGTTTGCACACCATTCGAGAACAGTGGATGGTACATCAAAAACTTATTCTCGTACTTGATGATACTGATGTAGAAAATATGCTTTTATCATCTGGCGGGGCCGCAGACTTAATCGGAGCAAAAATTGAAGAATTCAGGCTATCTATGTAAATGCTCTAACAAAGCGCTGTTGTCGGACTGGATCTTCGCTGCGCGACAAACCAGCCGCAAAGCGCGGCGTTAGGCAGTAAAGAGGTCACGGATGAGCACATCGGAAACTACAGAACATAGCGTTGGTCTCTGCCCCTGTGGAGCAGGCGATATTATCAAGTCGATTACTACCCAAGATAATCCATGGAGCGGTGCTGATATCTCTGTCCGCATTAACTGTTCCAAGTGTTCTTCTGAATGGCGTGTTCTCTATGATTCCTTAATTCTTCGCAGTAGCGAACAAGAGGCAATTCAAGCGGGGCGGAATGTGGCGAAAATCGAGAAGCAGCTGATAGCTGCTATTGAACCGCTTTTCGACAAGTATTTTGCCGGCGTAAAGACAAAAAAGGCAGAACTCGCAGAGCTGCAGAGGCTTGGTATAAGCCAAGACAACTATCGGGGCTACCTTAAGCTCAGAAGAAAACACTCTTCGATTGCCAAATGTTGTAACCCTCTCTGGAATACCGGGTGGCTCAGAGGTATCGCCGAAGAGGGCGGGTGTCTGGACGATTTGGACGCTCTATTGTTAGATCTCCGTAAAGCAAAAGAAGCTCACGGGCATGCTTTAGCTTCAATCGTAAGGCAGAGAATTGCCTAACAAGGGGCTGCAGCGGACCGCTTATCCGGCGCAGTGCGCCTCCAAAGCGGCCGCTGAGCCCAGGCGTTATGTATAGGAGTATCCATGAGCGACGAAATCGAGCTTAAGCTCACAGAGGACGAAGCATGGGTGCTTTTCGAGTTTGTCCGCAGGTTCAGTGATACAGATCGGCTCTCTATCGAAGATCAGGCCGAACAAAGGGCACTTTGGAATTTGTGTTGTATCTTTGAGAAAACGCTGCATCAAGCTCAAGACATTAGCTATGAAGAATTCATTGCGCAGCGTCGTGATCAACTCCGAGATGAATCCTAAACTCCGGCACATAACAAACCGCGTAAGGCGGACGGCTTTCAGCCGCCGCTTCGCTCCGCGTTATGCCTAGGAGAGAAAATGGAATTAAGCAGTAGATTTTTCTTGGGGAGCGCCAAGGATACGAGCTTGCCGGCTTTCAAATGGTGGAATAGCAAGCGGATAGAGTACAACATGAGGTTCTTGGGTTGTCTGGTTGCCGGCCAAGTCCTGTTGTTAATGACCTCGTACAGCCTCGGCCTCGCGACCGCGGATAACATTCTCAATAAGATCGCTGGCGCCCTATTAGCTGATTTGGTGGTTCTAGTAGTCGTTAACCTGGTTTACTTTCTATGGCCAGCTCTTGAGCTACTGCTATTTCGGGAAAATCCGCAAAAATATAGATCGGTATGTTTTGCGGTGTTGAATGGCCTAAGTTTGGCTCTTTTCGTAGCCATATTCGTTCTCATTTTTGCCATCAAGGCATAACAAGGTGGTCAACGGGACGCCAACTACGCTGCGCTCCGTTGGCGCCCATTACCACGGCGTTAAGTGTCATCAGGAACAATGACTAGAATCCTTTTTGTTTGCAGTCAGAACAAGCTTCGCTCCCCGACAGCTGAGGCTGTTTTCAGCGAAGAACCAAATGTCGAAGTCAGGTCAGCAGGCTTGAATAATGATGCAGAGGTGCCTCTAGGAGCTGAAGACATAGAATGGGCTGAGGTTATTTTCGTTATGGAAAACGCCCATAAACGTAAATTGCGAACGAGATTCAGAGAACATCTAAAAAATCAAAAATTGATCTGTTTGGGCATCCCAGATAATTATGAGTACATGGCCCCAGAGCTGGTTGATATCTTTAGGTCAAGAATCCCGCAATTTCTGCGGTAAACACTTAACAAGGCAGTCAACCGGACGCCAAAAGCGTGCGCTTTTGGTTCCCTACGCTGGCGCTCCGGCGCCGGTTACCGCAGGCGTTAAGTGTTTCGTA
>NZ_AXCB01000051.1:0-803 GCF_000475375.1 Marinobacter sp. EVN1 | reverse complement strand
TGGCGTACGGATGTCCGGGAGGCTGTACTGGCGGTCTTCAATGAATACCGGGAGTACTTCGGCCAGGAATTCAATTGGACTACCAACCCAAATACCGGCCGTTGGAAAAGTCTGAAGAAGACACCTTACCCCTACCCGGGCGAGTGGCTGTTGGATGTGCCACAGGACGAGGAGTGGGAGTTTGTTTTTCATGGTGGCGAAAAGAAGACAGATGCTTCGGACATAGACTTCGTCTCATTGGGAGGCGGGAAGGCAAGAACCATAGAAGACCATCCTCTCTCCAACCAACGATCGTTGTCATATCTCTATTGCCATTTTCCGATAGATTTCTTTATCGACCGCGACGAAAAACTACCAGATATTTTTAAACGTTGGTGTAGCTTGTTAAACGCTGAGCAAGCATATGCGGGATTTGGATTAGCTATATCTCACGGTTATGAAACTCGTGTAGACCCTTTGGTCTATCAGTTGGGGCAGCGTTTCCCTGGCCTTAATGTCGGCAAAGGAACAACACACTCTCTGTATTTGCTGAGCAGCATCAAATCGCCGGCATGGCTCACTGCCATCTGCCAGCCCTATGTGAATCAACTTGGTGGAGAGGCTGCGTTGCAGGAGGCGTTACCGGATGGTTGGGTGTCACCGTATGACGGCGGTGTGATTATCCAGGCTGGACCCAAGCCTCTGCTGGGTGACCGGGAGCAGGGTCTGGATGTCGCCCCCTATCGACAAGCCGCCCAGGCCTTACGTCCGATTCGTTCAACCAAGCATGGTGGAATAGCCAAGGGCCGCGTGGACGGTCAGAC
>NZ_AXCB01000050.1:0-403 GCF_000475375.1 Marinobacter sp. EVN1 | reverse complement strand
TGGTGGACCAATCAGTGGCGGTTGCTCTTATCGGGCTTTGCCTACACGTTGTTCGAGCGATTACGGGCCCACTTGAAGAAGACGCCCTTCGAGAGAATGAGCGCCAGTAACCTGCGGCTGAAGCTGATCAAGGTGGGCGCGGTCATCATTCGCAACACTCGGCGCATACGGGTGTTGATGAGCGATGCCTATCCTTACAAAGACGAACTCTCTGACCTGGTGCGTCAACTGGTTCCGGGATAGAAGCCCGGGCTCCCCCGGCCCGACTCAATGGGGGAAAGGGGGCCGTGTGTCCGGACAACAGAAATTGATCAGTTATTAATCAATCGCGACCGCAAATGAGCGGTAATGGCGGTAACCTGCTCAGTCTGCGAGACTTGCCGGGGACCTATGAGAAATCCGG
>NZ_AXCB01000049.1:0-5479 GCF_000475375.1 Marinobacter sp. EVN1 | reverse complement strand
CGCGGCCTTGATTGAGCAACAGCTCAAACGCTCTTTAAAAAGTTAACCAAGTAATTCGTGTGGGCGCTGGCCGAGGTATTTCGGACACGAAATATCAGGACAGTGACTCGTCGAAATTGAGTTTTGTCTTGAGCAAGAATTAAGAACTTTCGAGTTCTTGTATGATTTAAACTGAAGAGTTTGATCATGGCTCAGATTGAACGCTGGCGGCAGGCTTAACACATGCAAGTCGAGCGGTAACAGGGGTAGCTTGCTACCCGCTGACGAGCGGCGGACGGGTGAGTAATGCTTAGGAATCTGCCCAGTAGTGGGGGATAGCCCGGGGAAACCCGGATTAATACCGCATACGTCCTACGGGAGAAAGCAGGGGATCTTCGGACCTTGCGCTATTGGATGAGCCTAAGTCGGATTAGCTAGTTGGTGGGGTAAAGGCCTACCAAGGCGACGATCCGTAGCTGGTCTGAGAGGATGATCAGCCACATCGGGACTGAGACACGGCCCGAACTCCTACGGGAGGCAGCAGTGGGGAATATTGGACAATGGGGGCAACCCTGATCCAGCCATGCCGCGTGTGTGAAGAAGGCTTTCGGGTTGTAAAGCACTTTCAGTAGGGAGGAAAACCTTATGGCTAATACCCATGAGGCTTGACGTTACCTACAGAAGAAGCACCGGCTAACTCCGTGCCAGCAGCCGCGGTAATACGGAGGGTGCAAGCGTTAATCGGAATTACTGGGCGTAAAGCGCGCGTAGGTGGTTTGGTAAGCGAGATGTGAAAGCCCCGGGCTTAACCTGGGAACGGCATTTCGAACTGTCAGACTAGAGTGTGGTAGAGGGTAGTGGAATTTCCTGTGTAGCGGTGAAATGCGTAGATATAGGAAGGAACACCAGTGGCGAAGGCGGCTACCTGGACCAACACTGACACTGAGGTGCGAAAGCGTGGGGAGCAAACAGGATTAGATACCCTGGTAGTCCACGCCGTAAACGATGTCAACTAGCCGTTGGGACTCTTGAAGTCTTAGTGGCGCAGCTAACGCACTAAGTTGACCGCCTGGGGAGTACGGCCGCAAGGTTAAAACTCAAATGAATTGACGGGGGCCCGCACAAGCGGTGGAGCATGTGGTTTAATTCGACGCAACGCGAAGAACCTTACCTGGCCTTGACATCCAGAGAACTTTCCAGAGATGGATTGGTGCCTTCGGGAACTCTGAGACAGGTGCTGCATGGCCGTCGTCAGCTCGTGTCGTGAGATGTTGGGTTAAGTCCCGTAACGAGCGCAACCCCTATCCCTGGTTGCTAGCAGGTAATGCTGAGAACTCCAGGGAGACTGCCGGTGACAAACCGGAGGAAGGTGGGGATGACGTCAGGTCATCATGGCCCTTACGGCCAGGGCTACACACGTGCTACAATGGCGCGTACAGAGGGCTGCCAACTCGCGAGAGTGAGCCAATCCCTTAAAACGCGTCGTAGTCCGGATCGGAGTCTGCAACTCGACTCCGTGAAGTCGGAATCGCTAGTAATCGCGAATCAGAATGTCGCGGTGAATACGTTCCCGGGCCTTGTACACACCGCCCGTCACACCATGGGAGTGGATTGCACCAGAAGTAGTTAGTCTAACCTTCGGGAGGACGATTACCACGGTGTGGTTCATGACTGGGGTGAAGTCGTAACAAGGTAGCCGTAGGGGAACCTGCGGCTGGATCACCTCCTTAAACGAAGCCGAATGCTTCGGTCAGAGTCCACACGAATTACTTGGTTGGCTAATAAAGAGAGCAGATGGGTCGTTGCAGGCCCGTGTTTTGGGTCTGTAGCTCAGGTGGTTAGAGCGCACCCCTGATAAGGGTGAGGTCGGTGGTTCAAGTCCACCCAGACCCACCAGAATTGTTCAGCTCGTCGTTGTCGAAGTACTTGCATAGCAGGCTATGCGGCGCACTTCGACGCCTAGATCTGATCAATTCTTGTAGATAGCTTCTTGGGGCTATAGCTCAGCTGGGAGAGCGCCTGCCTTGCACGCAGGAGGTCGGCAGTTCGATCCTGCCTAGCTCCACCAAACTTTACTGACTAACTTCGGTTAGCAGTGTGCAGAAACAAGTGTTTCAACTTGATGAAAGTTCGAAGCCCTTCTTTCTGATCACTGGGTCAGATTTGCTCTTTAACAAATTGGACGAGATAGAACACGAATATTTTTCTCTCATTATCTCCGAGAGAAAATGTTCAAAGTGATAGCGATTTCAAGCGTTATCCGGTGTTGTCGTTGAAGTGGTTGTTCTATTGCTTCAAGTGACTGTCTCGAAGATACCTCGGAATCAGGCTTGCCTGGTGATGAGTGTGGATTCGTGATCAGTTGTCTTGGGGTTATATAGTCAAGCAACTAAGCGCATACGGTGGATGCCTTGGCAGTCAGAGGCGATGAAAGACGTGGAAGCCTGCGATAAGGTTCGGGGAGCTGGCAAACGAGCTGTGATCCGGACATCTCTGAATGGGGAAACCCACCAACCTTCGGGTTGGTATCTTACACTGAATCCATAGGTGTAAGAGGCGAACCAGGGGAACTGAAACATCTAAGTACCCTGAGGAAAAGAAATCAACCGAGATTCCCTAAGTAGCGGCGAGCGAACGGGGACCAGCCCTTAAGCTGAACAACTGGTAGGAGAAGGCTCTGGAAAGTGCCGCCATAGTGGGTGATAGCCCCGTATCCGAAACCTGAGTTCAGTGAAATCGAGTAGGTCGGCGCACGAGAAACGTTGACTGAACATGGGGGGACCATCCTCCAAGGCTAAATACTCCTGACTGACCGATAGTGAACCAGTACCGTGAGGGAAAGGCGAAAAGAACCCCTGTGAGGGGAGTGAAATAGACCCTGAAACCGTATGCGTACAAGCAGTCGGAGCAGACTTGTTCTGTGACGGCGTACCTTTTGTATAATGGGTCAGCGACTTATGTTCAGTGGCGAGGTTAACCGTTTAGGGGAGCCGTAGGGAAACCGAGTCTGAATAGGGCGAATTAGTCGCTGGGCATAGACCCGAAACCGGGCGATCTATCCATGAGCAGGTTGAAGGTGCCGTAACAGGCACTGGAGGACCGAACCCACTGTCGTTGAAAAGCCAGGGGATGACTTGTGGATCGGAGTGAAAGGCTAATCAAGCCCGGAGATAGCTGGTTCTCCCCGAAAGCTATTTAGGTAGCGCCTCGGACGAATACCACAGGGGGTAGAGCACTGTTTGGGCTAGGGGGTCATCTCGACTTACCAACCCCATGCAAACTCCGAATACCTGTGAGTACTATCCGGGAGACACACGGCGGGTGCTAACGTCCGTCGTGAAGAGGGAAACAACCCAGACCGCCAGCTAAGGTCCCAAAGTACCAGTTAAGTGGGAAACGATGTGGGAAGGCTCAGACAGCTAGGAGGTTGGCTTAGAAGCAGCCACCCTTTAAAGAAAGCGTAATAGCTCACTAGTCGAGTCGGCCTGCGCGGAAGATGTAACGGGGCTCAAACTGGTCACCGAAGCTGCGGCTGCATACTTTGTATGCGGGGTAGGGGAGCGTTCTGTAAGCCTGCGAAGGTGTGTTGAGAAGCATGCTGGAGGTATCAGAAGTGCGAATGCTGACATGAGTAACGACAATGCGGGTGAAAAACCCGCACGCCGGAAGACCAAGGGTTCCTGCGCAACGCTAATCGGCGCAGGGTGAGTCGGCCCCTAAGGCGAGACCGAAAGGTGTAGTCGATGGGAAACGGGTTAATATTCCCGTACCTTGGATAGCTGCGATGGAGAGACGGAGAAGGCTAGGTGAGCCGGGCGACGGTTGCCCCGGTTTAAGCATGTAGGGAGTGGACTTAGGCAAATCCGGGTCCACAATCCCGAGACGCGACGACGAGTGCCCAAGGGCGCGAAGTCATTGATGCCCTGCTTCCAGGAAAATCTTCTAAGCTTCAGGCTATTCGAGACCGTACCCCAAACCGACACAGGTGGTCAGGTAGAGAATACCAAGGCGCTTGAGAGAACTCGGGTAAAGGAACTAGGCAAAATGGTGCCGTAACTTCGGGAGAAGGCACGCCGGTGTGTACGTGAAACCCCTGCGGGTGGAGCGGAAGCCGGTCGAAGATACCAGGCCCCTGCGACTGTTTATTAAAAACACAGCACTCTGCAAACACGAAAGTGGACGTATAGGGTGTGACGCCTGCCCGGTGCCGGAAGGTTAATTGATGGGGTTAGCATTCGTGCGAAGCTCTTGATCGAAGCCCCGGTAAACGGCGGCCGTAACTATAACGGTCCTAAGGTAGCGAAATTCCTTGTCGGGTAAGTTCCGACCTGCACGAATGGCGTAACGATGGGGGCGCTGTCTCTACCCGAGACTCAGTGAAATTGAAATCGCCGTGAAGATGCGGTGTATCCGCGGCTAGACGGAAAGACCCCGTGAACCTTTACTATAGCTTCACAGTGAACTTTGAGCATGCTTGTGTAGGATAGCTGGGAGGCTTTGAAACCGGGACGCCAGTTCCGGTGGAGCCAACCTTGAAATACCAGCCTGGCATGTTTGAGGTTCTAACTCTGGCCCCTTATCGGGGTTGAGGACACTGTGTGGTGGGTAGTTTGACTGGGGCGGTCTCCTCCCAAAGCGTAACGGAGGAGCACAAAGGTGGGCTAAGCACGGTCGGACATCGTGCGGTTAGTGTAATGGCACAAGCCCGCTTGACTGCGAGACAGACACGTCGAGCAGGTACGAAAGTAGGTCATAGTGATCCGGTGGTTCTGTATGGAAGGGCCATCGCTCAACGGATAAAAGGTACTCCGGGGATAACAGGCTGATACCGCCCAAGAGTTCACATCGACGGCGGTGTTTGGCACCTCGATGTCGGCTCATCACATCCTGGGGCTGAAGCCGGTCCCAAGGGTATGGCTGTTCGCCATTTAAAGTGGTACGCGAGCTGGGTTTAGAACGTCGTGAGACAGTTCGGTCCCTATCTGCCGTGGACGTTGGAGATTTGAGGAAAGCTGCTCCTAGTACGAGAGGACCGGAGTGGACGAACCTCTGGTGTTCGGGTTGTCACGCCAGTGGCATTGCCCGGTAGCTATGTTCGGACAGGATAACCGCTGAAAGCATCTAAGCGGGAAGCCCCTTCCAAGATGAGATCTCCCCGAGGCCTCGAGCCTCCTGAAGAGCCGTTCAAGACCAGGACGTTGATAGGTCGGGTGTGTAAGCGCTGCGAGGCGTTGAGCTAACCGATACTAATTGCTCGTGCGGCTTGACTATATAACACCCAAGACAATTGCGGATAACGCAGAGCCTAACCGCTCAATCGAAATCAACATCACTCAGTTCCTTCTCGTCCCCCAGTGATCAACCGTTTTGCCTGACGACCATAGCGGTCTGGAACCACCTGATCCCATCCCGAACTCAGAAGTGAAACAGACCTGCGCCGATGGTAGTGTGGCGTTGCCCATGTGAGAGTAGGTCATCGTCAGGCGCCTAATGCCTAAAA
>NZ_AXCB01000048.1:0-1170 GCF_000475375.1 Marinobacter sp. EVN1 | reverse complement strand
GTCCCTTAACAAAAGTTCGTCGAATATATTGTAGCATAGGGTTATAATTGCAGAAAGCATCGATGGAGCTACTGCAATGGGTCGTCCAGTTATTCCTTTGATCATAACAAACGAAGAACGCGATGAGCTTCATTCGTGGGTTCGGCGGCGACAGATGCCGGCAGCCGAGCAGCAGCGCGCACGAATGATCCTGTTGAGCACTGAGGGCCTACCTGGACGAGTGATTGCTGAGCGAGTGGGCGTAACGGCAGAAACAGTCAGTAAGTGGCGTAAGCGGTTTGAACAGTTCCGTGTGGCGGGCCTGACAGACGCCCCGAGAAGTGGTCGGCCCCGCAGTATTGATGATGAGAAGGTGGCAGACGTTATCAACAAAACGCTTCAATCCAAGCCCAAGAATGCGACCCACTGGTCTACCACTCTGATGGCCAAGGAAACCGGGCTCAATGCCATGGCAATCAGCCGAATCTGGCGGGCGTTTGGCTTGAAGCCTCATCGTCTGGAGACCTTTAAGCTCTCAACCGACCCCCACTTTGTGGCCAAGGTCCACGACATTGTTGGGTTGTATATGAATCCGCCTGACCGGGCTTTGGTCCTGTGTGTGGACGAGAAAAGCCAGATACAGGCGTTGAACCGCACTCAGCCGGCGCTTCCGCTGTCGTTTGGCTACTCCGAAACCAGAACGCACGATTACGTTCGTCACGGCACCACGACCCTGTTTGCAGCCCTGGACGTTGCCACGGGTGAGGTTATCGGACGCCTTCACAGGAGACACCGAGCCAAAGAGTTTTTGGCGTTTTTAAAAGAGATTGACCGGGAGGTTCCGGAGGACCTGGATATTCACCTCGTCATGGACAACTACGGGACCCACAAGACAGCAAAGGTGCGAGCCTGGTTCGCTGCACGGCCCCGGTATCACGTGCATTTCACGCCAACATCAGCCTCGTGGGTCAACTTGGTGGAACGATTTTTCGGCCTGATCTCGGATCGCTGGATCAAGCGCAACTCACACCGCAGCACTCGCGAACTGGAGGCGTCCATTAAAGATTATCTGGCAAGATACAACGACGATCCCAAACCTTTTGTCTGGCGCAAAACGGCGGATCAAATTATTGAATCAATTGCGCGCCTATCCGACAAACTTAATAATAAGACGAACTTTTGTTAAGGGAC
>NZ_AXCB01000047.1:0-3152 GCF_000475375.1 Marinobacter sp. EVN1 | reverse complement strand
GCCAAAGTGGAACTGCAGGACAATGACAGCCAGACCCTGAACCGGGAATGGCTGCTCACCGCCATCACCCACACCGGCAAACAGCCCCAGGCCCTGGAAGAAGAGGGTGGCAGCGAACCCACCAGCTACCACAACACCTTCAGCGCCATCCCGGCCGACAAAACCTGGCGCCCCCTGTGCAACCACAAACCGGTGATGGACGGCCCCCAGATGGCCCTCGTCACCGGCCCGGACGGGGAAGAAATCCACTGCGACCAGTACGGCCGGGTAAAAGTACGATTCCCGTGGGATAGATACTCGAAGAACGACGAGCATAGCAGCGCCTGGCTGCGCGTGGCCCAGGGCTGGGCCGGTGGCCAATACGGCTTCATGGCCTTGCCCAGAATCGGTCACGAAGTGATTGTCTCCTTCCTGGACGGCGACCCGGACCAGCCCATCATCACCGGAAGAACCTACCACGCCACCAACACACCGCCGTACGCGCTGCCGGAACACAAAACCCGGACCACCCTGAAGACCAAAACCCACAAGGGCGAGGGCAGCAACGAACTGCGGTTTGAAGACGAAGCGGGCGAAGAGCAGATCTACGTGCACGCCCAGAAAGACCTCGACCTGCTGACGGAAAACAATCGCACCGAAGTCATCAGGAACGACAGCCACCTGACGGTGGAGAACCACCAGTTCAGCCACATCAAAGCGGCGGACCATTGCACCACCGACGGCGAAAACCGGCTGTCCGTTGGCGCAGATTGCAGCCAGACCGTGGGCGGCACCTACCATCAGAAAACCGCCCGCACCATGGCCTCGGAAGCCGGCACCGAAGTGCATCACAAGGCCGGTGCCAAGGTGGTTCTGGATGCCGGGGCAGAGCTGACAATTTCCGGGGGTGGAAGTTTTATCAAGCTGGACCCCAGCGGCGTGACCTTGAGTGGGCCGGGGATCAAGATCAATTCTGGGGGCAGCCCGGGGAGTGGTTCGGGGCAGGGAGCGAGTGGGCCAGCGTTGCCGCAGGACGTGGAAAAGAATGTTCACGAGATGGTTGAACCGGTCTTCCTGCCAACCGGCTTTGCGGAATCCGAAGGGCAGGCAATAGCCATTAAACAGGCCGCTGTGAACGGAAAGCCCTTTTGCAAAATCTGCTCTGAGCGCATGACACAAAGGGGCCGCGTATGAAATGGCCGTTTTCCAGTGGCCAGCGGGCTTTCGTTGTTGTAGATGCGGCGTTACCGGGGTTAAGGGCCAAGTGGTACGAACTGGCGGGAACCAGCGACAGCCTTCCCCTGTACAACGGAACACCCTTTGCACACCTCTTAGAGGTGTCCCCGATACTGGCCGAGATTAACCCCGACCATAAATTCCTGAGCTGGGCGCACCAGTCCTCCCCATCAAACAACTGGGGGGTATTGCTGACTGCCGATGCAAACTTGGCGGAGTTGGCAGCCCATTTACGAAAGTCTCTCACCCTTGTTGATGAAAATGACAGCGAGGTGCTGTGCCGTTTTTACGATCCGGACATCCTGCCTGTCTTTTGGCAATCGCTGAGTGTGTCCGAGCAGCAGACCTTTGCCGGTCCGGTAATCCAGTGGGCCGCCCGACAACCGGGTGAAGATGCGTATTGGCTTAGTGATCCTGTTGAACGGGGGCAGCAGTCGGCCTGGCAAACGCTTAAGCCTTTATGGCTTCGGTTAACTGAGCAACACATCCAGGCCATGAGACCGATCTACCATCGCCACCGGGTGCAACAGGCGGTGGTGCAATTAAACCAGTCAATGACCTGGCGGCTTATGCATCTGGCGAATGAGATTGTCGTTCAACGGATTGACGAGACCGTACAGGCGATCTATCGATGGCATGAGGCGCCAAGTCCCCAGGAAACACTCACTTTCTGCCAACTGTGCTTAGAGCGCTGTTCCCACTTCTATCGGGCAGCCCGGGCAGAGGAGCTCCTGGCATCAGCGAATCTGGCGCAGGCCTTGGTTGACATCGAACGCGACCTGGCCGAACAGCCGGACCACTACGCCCCCCACCACGACCCGGATTGGATGCCGTCGTATGACGAAACGGCCCTGATCAGCAAGCGCCGTGAACAACGTTGGAGTGATCAAGGATGACAGCCACCGAGCAATGCCCGATCTGTAACGACATAACGCCCAAACTGGCGTTTATTTGCAGCTTCGTCTGCTTTTGCAGCGTCAACCCCATGCAGTCCCAGACCGGCCGCAACATGAAGCAGATGTGTGTCGATGCTTCCCTGGATGCGGTGAATCAGGTCTCGGATACCGGCATCCGGCCGCAGGTTGGGTATTACATGCCAGAGGATCAAATGATAGCGCCGCAGCCGCTCATGTTGAAAGATGCTGCTAGGCAGGAGACTACCGAACCGATCCGTAACTTCGGGCATATGATCAATCGGATTCGAAACCTAAAGACTCCGGCCGATGCGTTGCTCAAAGATGAGATTGAGCAATACAGTAAAGGCGAGCTTCGTATACCAGATGCCGTAGTTTTGCGAGACCCTGCCGGGTTGCCAACTCAGGACAACCTTTTGGGGGTGGTGGAGGTCAAGTTCCGGGGCGATCGTTGGGGTATTGGGCAGGAAAAAGCCTATGAGCGAATTGCTGGCCCAGATAGCGGATTACATGAATTGAACGAGGACACTTGCAAATGTGACGGCACAGAGCAGCAATTGGTACCTGAAGACTCCCTGCAGCCTGCGCGGGATTTGTATGAGCAGGAAGAAGAGCATGGGCTGGGTGATTCGTTGTTGCTCGGGTTGGAAGTGTTGGCCATCGGCGTTGCGATGACAGCGCTGGTGCTGGATGATGCCACCGGGATCGGAACGGCGGATGATGTTCTGCTGGCACCGCTGGGGGCGAGGGCAGCGCTCCAGAGCGCCCGTTTTTACCGGGGAACCTCTACTGTGGTTCGTGGAAGCAGTGAAGCCGCCAAACTCGTTGCGCAGAGGATGTCATCATTGCGTCCAAGCTTGGAGCGCATCGGAGCTGCATTTTAAGTTTCAGGACAGGGGAAGACTTACCGTGGATGAACTGAAAGAACTGATGACAGTGGAAGACGCCGATGGTGTCATGCTTAAGCTTAGCCTGAACGTGGAAATTTACTTCCGTAATGCCTGGCGTACGGATGTCCGGGAG
>NZ_AXCB01000046.1:0-7699 GCF_000475375.1 Marinobacter sp. EVN1 | reverse complement strand
GCTGCTCACCGCCATCACCCACACCGGCAAACAGCCCCAGGCCCTGGAAGAAGAGGGTGGCAGCGAACCTACCAGCTACCACAACACCTTCAGCGCCATCCCGGCCGACAAAACCTGGCGCCCGCTGTGCAACCACAAACCCGTGATGGACGGCCCCCAGATGGCCCTCGTCACCGGCCCCGAGGGTGAAGAAATCCACTGCGACCAGTATGGCCGGGTAAAAGTAAGATTCCCGTGGGACCGCTATTCCAAGAACGACGAACACAGCAGCGCCTGGCTGCGCGTGGCCCAGGGCTGGGCCGGTGGCCAGTACGGCTTCATGGCCTTGCCCAGAATCGGCAATGAAGTGATCGTGTCTTTCCTCGACGGTGATCCGGACCAGCCCATCATCACCGGAAGAACCTACCACGCCACCAACACACCGCCGTACGCGCTGCCGGAACACAAAACCCGGACCACCCTGAAGACCAAAACCCACAAGGGCGAGGGCAGCAACGAACTGCGCTTTGAAGACGAAGCGGGCGAAGAGCAGATCTACGTGCACGCCCAGAAAGACCTGGACCTGCTGACGGAAAACAACCGCACCGAAGTCATCAGGAACGACAGCCACCTGACGGTGGAAAACAACCGTTTCAGCCACACCAAAGGCAACCGCCACCACACCACAGATGGCGAACATCGTGAGAGCATCGGCGCCGACTACAGCCTCACCGTAAACGGCAGCCACCACAGCAAGCAGGGCAAAAACCAGCTGGTGGAAGCCGGCACCGAAATCCATCACAAGGCCGGTATGAAAATTGTGATTGAGGCGGGTGCCGAGGTGACACTTAAAGCGGGAGGCAGCTTTGTGAAGGTAGACCCGAGTGGGGTGACGGTGTCTGGGCCTTTGGTGCGGATGAATTCCGGAGGTGGGCCCGGGAGTGGTATATCGGCTGCTGTTAAGACTGCCAGTCTGCCCCAGCTTATGACTGCAGTGGGGGAAATAGTCACTTCAGATAGGTTGGCGGACGTTGGACAACGCACGGATGCCGTCCCGGCAACAGCAACGCCAGCAAAAACCGTACTAAAAGAGGCTGCCAGCGCTGGCAGCCTGACCGTTTCCGACTGTGAGTTTGACGAGCATGGACGCTGTAAATTACATCAACACGCTTGATGATCTCGAATTAAGCCGGGCCACTCCAACTGAACCAACTTTCGGCATTGTTGACCTTGCGGCGGATGCCGGTTTTCTCCGTCAGTTATACGGCAGCATGACACAAGCAAATATGGAATGGTTCAGCCTTTTCCTTGGCTCATCTTGGCAGGCTGATTGGGAGCAGGGTCCTATATTGCTGGATCTTACCTCAGCACCGGAATTTGCCGGCGAGCTGGTTATGATGATGCAAACCAAGCCATTGGGAGTGCTAATCCAGTCCAGCGCTGATGGTGCCGAGATGCTGCAGCGCTGTCAGCGCTGGCTTTTCAATAGCGGCGCCTCGATTTTACGCTTCTATGAGCCCCGCATGTTGACCCCGCTTATCGCCGCCATGACCGACATGCAGCGAGCTGACCTGGTCAGACTCGGCGAAACCTGGGCATGGCATAACGGCCACGAATGGGGGCAGTACCAGTCGACTAGCGAAAATCCTGAAGCAGGTGAGAAATCGCCCGTTGTGACAACAGAGCAGCTCAAAGACGTTTCGTGGTACAGGCTCGCCGAACATGCCCGGGAATACGCCGAGTACTATCGTGGCAACCTTGTCGTGCATTCAGACCCCCAAACCTGGGTTATGAGCTGCCTTATGAAGGCTAATGAATCAGGGTTTAAAACAAAAGCAGACCAGGAACGTTGGTTGAGGCTGGCGATACGGTATGGCGATAGCTTTTACCGGCAGGAGGCGTTTAAGACAGTCATGGAACAACAGGCATTGACGCCTGCGCAACAAATGACGGCAATGGAAAGCAATTCGGAGGCTTTGAATGCCCAATTATAAAGTCCAGTCGGGCGACACCCTTACGGATATTGCCGCCAGGCACCAGGTATCTGTTAATGACATAAAAGCCAGCAACGACATCATTAGTGACGTGAACCATATTGAAGCTGGATGGACGTTGGATATTCCCGAAACTGACGGATCGTCCACGTGTAGCATGCCCCCTGCCAAGGCTTCCAATGATGCAAGTACAGGAGAGGAATATTCAGCTTGTGCGGTTGAATGTGCTGCATTGCTCCATCTTACCGATGAGCCGGATACCGTTTACGCTCTCACCCGGTCACAGCTAGACGAAATCGAGTTGGAAATCGAAGAGCTGCAAGCGCCACTGGTAGAATTGCGAAAAAAAGAGGAAGGGCCGGACGCGGATATTCCAGCAGCCAGGGAAGTGGTTTGGGAAAAATTGAAAAGCCTTGGCGCATTGCCCGCGTCACAAAAAACCTCAACGGCCCAAGAACTCTTAAATGAATACGAGGCCAAGTGGGCTCTTGCCAGAAAAAGGCTCGATCACCAGCGAAGAAGACATACCCGCATCCGGTTTGAGATCGACCGGATCAAAGAACTGATATTCAAGCCTTTAGAGGAGAGACAGCCGCTTTTATCAGAAAAGGATCGGCTGTCTCTGGCCGTGTTTGAAACTTTGTACAAGGAGCTTACGCGCACTTTGCCTTCGGTGAAGACCACATTAGAGGCTCACGAAAAAGCAGCCAAAAGTTGTCAGGGCGACGTAGAGTCCATGAGCAAGCAGCTAAAGCTGCTCCGGGCAGCTTTAGAGGCTGAGATTAGTTATCGTCTGGTAAAAACCGACGATAACGCGCCCCACTCCCGACAGGAACAACTCAGAATCGAATCTGAACGCTTGAAAGAGGCCACACTGTGGCCAAGTTACATAGCTGAGTCAGATATTCGCATCCTCACCGAGCGCCAGAAAAAACTGAATCAGCTTGATGAGGAGCGAACTCCAGTATGGGACACGTTTGTTTCGATCGTCCAGAAAACCAGTCCCATCTACTGGATATACGAAGCCGTGACTGAGGATGAAACGGACGAGCAGGCTTCAGCTCAGGAAGAATATACGCGGTTGACCGTGGAGCAGGAAATGATGCTTGATCGCCTCGTTCGGACAAGCGCACCTCAGCCCGTTGACGTCCTTGCTACGCCCCAGTCAGGTCCCGAACGCACCCTGTTTGAAATTAAGCACACCGGTACAGGCGGTTATCGCTATGTCCGTCGCGAAATGGTTGCTCAATTTCGCGAAAACTGGCGTCCACTAAAAATGGCGGATGTCAGAGCGGCGATGAAAACGGGAGAGTTTGATCGCGCTTGGGGGGAAGCTAAACAAGGCC
The DNA here is from genome assembly GCF_000475375.1 of Marinobacter sp. EVN1. Taxonomy (NCBI): domain Bacteria; kingdom Pseudomonadati; phylum Pseudomonadota; class Gammaproteobacteria; order Pseudomonadales; family Marinobacteraceae; genus Marinobacter; species Marinobacter sp. EVN1. The sequence continues at coordinate 4,380 of NZ_AXCB01000046.1, read as the reverse complement.
TGAAAACTAATAGATCCCTCAAGTTAAAAATAGCGGGGTGGCAAACTTCTGAAGATAACTTCTTCAACCAACTGGAAGTAGAGCTTGTAAAAGCCAGTGCTGCGACGGAAGACGGCCGATTTGCAGCCGACGCTGAAGCGCAGATGTTTCGCTTCGCCGCCAAGGCTGGGCTGGAGGCAGGTTATGATCCAGATAAAAAAGAAGCTTATATTGGAGGCAAGGTAGAAGGCGCTTATAGCTTGCTGCAGGGGCAGGCCTCACTCAAAGCACAACTGCCGGACGCCCAAGGTCACGAACTGGTGCTTAACTACGAAGATCCGATGGGCGGGCAAAAGACGCTTGATTGTGGATTCTTGAGGGCCGATGCTGAGTATAAAATTCAGGGATTTGCTGGCGCCTGTGCGTCTCTTGCAGCCAACGCCAAAGTATCCACTGACCCCGGCAATGTCGGCATATGGGGCGAAACCAATGGTGAGGCATTCGCCGGGGCAAGTGTAAGTAACGAAGCCAGCTTTTCAGTGCAGTGGAAAGCAGCATACGACAAGGTTATGGGGGAGATGTGCACGGCGGACTGGACGCCGGAACAAGCTGAGGCGGAGTTTAAGTCGCTGTTGGAGGTCAAGGCAGAAGCCGCAGTATCAGCAGGCATTGGCGCGGGCTTTAACTTCAAGGTGTCTCTCTCGGAAGGCAAACTAGTGCTCTACGCGAAAGGGAGCCTGGTCCTGGGGCCTGGCGGAGGTGGCGGTGTGGCTGCTGAGTTAAACCGTAGTCAGATCTGGGAGCTCGTTAAATTTATACGCTGGTCGCTGGAGCAGTCTGACTTCCGGTTTTTGGAGTGGATTGAAGCTGAGGCATTTGAGTATATTACGTTTTTTTTGAAGGCGTTTGCGGTAAGTGAATCCGATTTTGTGGATTTGATGCAGTTGAGTGTCGTTCGAATTAATGAATTTTGGGAAAGCTTAACAACAGCAGATACACGGGTAAAAGATGCCGCTGATGGTGTGCTGAAGAACGAATCTTTGAATGCTTTGACGCCAAGCGCGAAGGCAGAGGTTCTATCTATTCTGATACAGGACAGTACGCCCTTGTTTGGGGGCAGTGATCCCTACCACGAAGTTGGTTCCCTGGCTGCACTTAAGATTCTTAAGACTATTTCCAGTCATCGTGAGTTTATTGAGGTTCTTAAGCGTATTGGTAACGAGGGTAGTAAGGGTGATTTTAACGATTTAAGAACAAATTACGCCCAACTGATGTTTCAGAAGCTATTTAAATCGCAACAGTCCGTCGCGGCCGAGGAGTGGCTTAGAGGTGTATATGGCTGATTATGTTGGCTTTTATTTATTCAGTAGGCGCAGCGGAAGCCTGTTTGTTCGCTACTAAGCCTTGGAACACCCTTACGGCGAGTAACGGTCGTGTTGCCAATGAAATCTCGATAGTCGCCGCCACGTTGAACCCGGTGAGTATCGGTTATTCCCTCGAAAGTCAGCTCCAAGCCCGTTTCAGGGCCTTTGGGGTTCTGCACTGGGGAGTTCTCGTAATAATCCTCCCGATAATAGTCACGCACCCACTCTGCGACGTTCCCGGACATATCATAGAGCCCGATCGGGTTCGGGGGAAAGGTGCCTGGAGGATTGGGCAATGGTTCCTCCCTCGGGACTTCATCGTAACGACTGCTCGTCGGCTTGGGGGCCATTGTAATACCAGCCTCCGCTTTGCCATTTTTCGTGGCGTAGCGAAGATTCTGGCCTCTTGCGCGGGCCGCATATTCCCACTGCGCCTCGGTTGGCAGAGTGACGGGGTGGTCACTCATTTCACCCAGCCACTGGCAGAAGGCCATTGCATCGGTCCATGAGGCCACCGCGGGTAGTTCAGAGTCATAGCGGTCCGGATTATCGTCCCGGTAATTATTGTAAAACTTATCCGAATGCTCATAACCGGTTACCGCCTGAAAAAGCTCGAAATCCCCCTGTGTCACCTCATATTTCTGAATGTGAAAATCATCCAGAACGACCCTGTGAACGGGCAATGTATCTCTCCGGACACTCCATCCTCCCGGATTTCCCATCATGAATTCGCCACCCTCGACAAACACCATCGTCTTCATCTGGCGCTCGACCATATCATTCGCCTGGTATTCGTAATAAGCCCCGCATCCAGCGGTGGCGAGCATAACGGCAGCGGCAAGAGAAAGACGGCGGATTGGTGCTATTTGCATGACGGGCTCGGTATCCTTTCCGAAAAGTTTTAATTGGTAAAGCTTACAGAATTTGTATTTCATGGGCTACTGACGTTGTTGAAGTCGCGTTCATAATGGCGAAAACGGTAGTTGAATACAGAAAACTCTCTCTACTGGGGTTCCGTCGCGTGGTAAATTTGCAGGAGCTATCAACAGATCGTCTCAAGGAAACTCCTCCACGTCGCGTCGTGGAGCAAAACACGGACGTTACTATCAATGCAGTATATTTCAGCCTATCTCTTCTTACCCTCAACGCTCGTTCTTCTCAGCTATGTAGCGACGATAGTGGCCGGCGGCACTGGACATTCTCTTCTGGGAACGTATTCAGTTTCATAGAGAAAAACGCTAGCCACTATAACCTTTACAAGCGAATTCTGGAGGATAGGACAGCTAATCTGGTTGGTCCTGTTCGTTTAAATCCGTTTTCTGCTTGTCGAGCTTCGGGGATCGTCTGATGTTATTAAAGTTACTCTCTAGCGCAATGGACGCTGTTAGCGCGATTTCGTTTCTCGTCTTCCTTGCCGGATGCTCCTCACCAAAGGCGCCCTCAGAAACTGAAATTGAAGCGGTACTCCAGAGTTCCAAAAGCAATCTGGTCTTTGTCGAGGGAGGTGAGTTTTGGCTAGGAGATGTCGGCAACGAATCTGGTGAGCTTTTTAACCCGATCGCTGATGACAACAAACCGCCAAAGCTTTTAGAGATCGAGAGCTTTTCAATTCTCAAAACAGAGGTTACTTGGGGGGAGTTCGTCACGTTTCTAAAGGATGTGGGGCGAGCGGGCGACTATACAGTTGAAAAGGGCTTCAAACGTGCTGTGAGGTTGCCCATAACCTCAAATGATGATCCTGCCTCGCCGAATTACCAAGACAAACCAGCGCGAAGTCCAAATTTCGATGAGGCCGATAACTACTGTTTGTGGCTCGCTGAAAAGATAGGCCTGCCTTACTCGCTACCTTCAGAGACCCAGTGGGAATACGCAGCACGGAACCGAGGCCAACCCATTGCCTTTGCAACTGATACTGGGGAAGTAGAGCTAGACAAGTATCTTCAGCGTCCATCGCAATATATTGATCCGATGCAACCTGTTTCTGGCAACGCGCTGATTCATTCATCAAATGATGTGGAGCGTCGTCCTGTTGGATCTTATCCTCCAAATCCTCTCGGTTTGCATGATATGACTGGGAATGTAGCGGAATGGACGAAAGACTGGTTCTATCCCGGTTATGATCATCTCTCGGCCAAAAATCCTGTAGCAAAGCAGCCGAGCAACGAACATGCGGATCAAAGGGTTGTAAGAGATCTGGCGGGATTGGGTGATCATGTTGGCGGCAATGCGACGGTCTAGGGGAGAAGGGGAAGAAGCCTGAACTCCTACTATCAAGGCTTCCGCTGCGTTGTTAATCACTCCAAACCCATCAATTAATTTGATCCTGACCCAGTATTAGGTCCACCCAGACTTGGAAAATCTGGCTACTGGGTCGAATAAGGTAGCCGTGAGCACGCCGCAGCCACCGCAACATACAGAAAGGTTTATCACGATGATGACCCGATCTATGGACTTCAGGGGAGCTGATATATCGTCCACAACCCGGTTTGGAAATGCCTCCGGTAAAGGTTGATATCTGGTGATTGAAAACGCGAAAAAGTTGTTTGACGCTGTAACTAATAAATTTGGGAGTTCCTCAAATGCTCTTCAACTGAGCGGTGGCTCGGGTACTGGCTATGCTCCATCCCAGCCCGGTCTTGTGGAGTCACAAGATGAGGTGTCTTTGGCTTTGAGAACCGGCAGCACTGATAGCAGGGGTATTCTTACAGGTGTAGGTTTTTTTGTGGGAGCCGTTGGAATACTACTTGTTTTGCTGCCTAACCTATTTGGAACACGTTATAGTTCGAATTTGGACTGGTGGGTTTTCTTTCTCTCAGTTTTAGTCATTATTGCTCCTGCAATATGGGAGATTAGCCGTCCGCCCATGCTACCTGTAGTTCTTAATCGGCGTACGCGGGAGATTTACTACGATCAAAAAGGCGAACTCTACTACTCAGAATGGGATGATATAGAGGCAGTCGCGTATGAATATACGATAGTCAATCAGTACTCAGGGGCCATTATTCATGGAAACTTGGGGAGGCTCTGAATAAGTCTC